>JAUWME010000167.1 GCA_030613285.1 Candidatus Zymogenus sp.
ATCTCATCTTGAAGCTTTTACCAACACCGGCAATTACACCTTCCATCTTGAATATCAAAGAAGCCATCAAAGATATAATCGAGGAAGGGTGATGGCAAAAGGAAGCATCGTTTCCCGCCTGACAAGAGGATTGAGCAAGACGAGAGAGAGATTCACAAAAAGTGTTGACCTTTTGGTAGAAGAACAGGACGGTTGGGACAATAACACCATCGACAAAATCGAGGAGCTTCTCGTAACATCTGACATTGGAATAAAACTTACCGAAGTTGTTACCAGCGATTTATCCAAATGGGCAAAAAACAAAAGCCAACCTCAATTGGACTTATCGAAGAGTTGAATCGCTCACTCAGTTCAATTCTTAACGGTTCCGATGGAAAACTATTGAAGGCTGAAAATCCGCCCACGGTCGTCCTTGTCGTGGGAGTAAATGGGACAGGAAAAACCACAACAATTGCAAAAATTGCCAATCTTCTGCAGTCTGAAGGAGAGAGTGTGCTCTTGGCCGCTGGAGATACCTTTCGCGATGCCGCAATCGAGCAGTTGAGCCTGTGGGCTGAAAAAGTGGGCGTTCAGGTTGTTTCCCAAAAAAGGGGTTCCGACCCCGCTGCTGTAGCCTTTGATGCACTTAAGCGGGCAAAAGCAAAAAAGTTTGACTATCTTCTTGTGGATACCGCCGGAAGACTCCACACAAAAGACAAACTGATGGAAGAGCTAAAAAAAATACGACGAGTGCTTGAAAAAGGGGCGTCAAATGCCCCCCACGAGACACTCTTGGTTTTGGATGCATCCATTGGGCAAAATAACATCGTTCAGGCAACAAAATTCGCGGAGGCAATCGGGGTTACCGGAATTGTATTAACCAAACTTGACGGAACAGCCAAGGGAGGAGCAATTTTTCCCCTATTTGATGAACTCAAGATACCAATAAAATATATTGGTGTAGGTGAAGGGGTTGATGATTTAGAACGATTTGAGGCGGATAAGTTTGTAACTGCACTTTTAAGTACTGACTAAAAACATTATATGCTAAATTTTATTTATTTCAAGTCCTCTCAATTAATCTCTTGACTTTTTTCTTTTTAAAATGCATAATTTACAAAGGGGAGGGTTGTAATAATTAGGGAGCTGTCGGGGTTGTTAGGGGTTAGGAGTTGGGTTGTTGTGGGGGCCTGGGGGTTGAGTTGGGGAGGGGGTGCAATGCAGGGCAATTGAGGGTAATGTTGGGGAGTAAATAAATAAAATGGATTCTGACAAGTTTAGTGTTTTAGACGGGAAGATCGATTCACTGGTAAAGAAGTGTGCTACTCTGAAAGATGACAATCTGAGGCTCAGTCAAACTCTTGCGCAAAAAGATTTGGAGGTTAGAGAACTCAAAAAAGAGATAGAGAGGATAAGTTCGGGAAAGGATGAAGCTGATACAAGGATTGAAGAAATTTTAAAGAAGATAGAAGAGGTTTCGTAGAGGCATAAGACCGCAGTCGGGGAGAATTATTTTTAGTTTGAGGATTGCAGGAGAGGTGAGACAGGGTTGATGAGAATAAAGTGGGAGTTGAAGGGGGAGGGGGATGAAATATCAGAGCGTGTTTGAGCGGGGTGGTGGGGATTTAGCGGATTTGGTAAATTTGTTTTAAAGGATATTTTAAGTAAACATCTTTGCTGGATGCCGTACTCTAAATGATATGATGGGAAAATAAAGTAGTAATGGCGTATGTAGTGTATAGTAAATTGGGTCAAAGGAATATTGCTGATGGGGTTGGTGGAGGGCACTGAAATACTTCGAGAAATTATGAATATTTCAAAGCTGGAGATAGAAAGATAGTAAAGCAAGAGAACCCTTTATATCATATAGAAAATCCTACCATAACAGAGGGGTCGTCGCAACGGGGATACATTCAAAGAATGATCTTGGTGAGTATTGATGGGCAAGATTCTGGGAATACCTGTGGCCGGCGATTAGAAAGATTAAGAAATAAAGTGGTCAAAAATGGCCACCCCCCTACGGTATCGAAATTCAAAACCTTCTGTTTCCCTCCAAAATTCTCTTTTAGTCTCGTTTGCAAAGAGACAACTATTTTGTGTAATTGATTGTCTTAATTTATTTGACACATTTTCATGCCCCCTGCGGTGTACGTGATGGATGAGTCAATTTTGAGCCAACACCAAAAATATGGGAGTTGTCCCTTGCTGTGGTGTGTATGCCTTTCTATTAGAAAGGAAACCTAAAGCAGTAATATGGCACCCACCTGTAATTTACAGGTTCAAATGAAACCAACACACGGCACAATGGTGGGGGGCATGATCTTAAAGAGTTGAGTAAAATATTTGAATAAAGCAGAGCTGAGAAAAATGATTCTTGAAAAGAGGGAGAGTTTGAACAATGCGGAGCTTTCTCGAAAAAGCGATAATATTCTCCAAAATTTGAAAGAAACTCCCTTTTTCAGGGATGCATATTGCATAGGGCTTTTTTCTCCAATAAAAAATGAGGTAAGAACAGAGAAGATATTCCATCTTGCAAGAAAATTGGGAAAGAAGGTAGGATTTCCATTAACGATAATCTCAGAAAAAAAGCTCCTTTTCTTTGAGGTTACAAATTTAAACGATCTGACTATAAAGACGTTTGGAATTAAGGAACCGCCTTTTGTGGATAATAATTTAATCTCCCACGACAATTTTGATCTTCTGATAATGCCGGGGCTTGCCTTTGAGGAGATGGGTTATCGGGTGGGGTATGGTGGGGGATTTTACGACAGGTTTGTCAGTGAAGAGGGTTTTAGTGCCATTAAGGCGGCACTTGCTTTTGACCTGCAAATCGTTGAAAATGTACCAAAAGAGCCCCACGATGTAAAAGTTGATTATATTATCACCGAAAGTCGGATGATAGAATGTCTATAAACGAGCCTTTTTAAGGGAGGTACATAAACCTTGTCAATACAAATAGCAGAAATTATATTAATGGTAGTTGTGGGTTTGGTTCTGGGAACAGTTCTGGGATTTTGGTTAAAAAATGTCTGGTCAAATAAAAAATTTGAATCCGCCGAGGATACAGCTACAAAGATCATTAAGGAAGCGCATCGTAGTGCCGATTCAATCAAAAAAGAGACCACTTTGTCTGCGAAAGATACTCTTTATCAAATGAAACACGAATTTGAGATAGAGACTAAGGAGAAGAGAAGCAACCTGTATTCTCAAGAAAAAAGACTACTTTCTAAGGAAGAAAACCTCGATAAAAAGATAGAGCACCTGGATAGAAAGGAATCAGAGCTTTCAAAAAAAGAGAGGAGTCTTTCTCTTCAAATCAAAACTACAGAGGAAAAAGAATCGAAATTTGATGAACTTATCGAAAAACAGAAAGAGACCCTTGAAAGAATCAGTGGCATCAGCAGAGAAAATGCAAAAGAGGAACTTATTAAACTCATCGAAGATGATGCAAGACACGAGGCAATGAAGAGTCTCAGGCAAATTGAAGTGGAGCTTAAGGAAAACGAGCATAAAAAATCAGTAGAGATTATGTCCACGGCCATTCAGCGTTTTGCCGGGGAAAATATAACCGAAAGGACAGTATCGATTGTGACTCTTCCCAACGAAGAAATGAAGGGAAGGATTATTGGGAGGGAAGGCAGAAACATCCGAGCAATAGAGGCGGCAACAGGCGTAGATCTCGTAATTGACGACACGCCGGAGGCGGTTATACTCTCTTCGCACAATCCCGTTCGTCGAGAAATTGCCAGACTCTCTCTTGAGAAGCTCATCACAGACGGCCGTATTCACCCCGCCAGAATTGAGGAGATAGTAAAGAAAGTCAAAGAGGATCTGGATATAAAAATACGAGAAGCAGGGGAGCAGGCCTGTTTCGATCTTGGACTCCACGGTCTTCATCCCGAGCTGATAAAGCTTGTCGGTCGACTACGCTACAGGACAAGTTTTGCACAAAATGTCTACGAACATTCCCTTGAGGTTGCATTCTTGATGGGGATTATGGCAGCGGAGTTAAAACTCAATATCAAACAAGCCAAGAGAGCAGGACTTCTCCACGATATCGGAAAAGCAGTGGACCATAAGGTTGAGGGTCCTCATGCCATTATCGGTGCCGATTTGGCAAGAAGACATGGCGAATCTCACCGGATTGTGCATGCCATTGCGGCTCATCACAACGATGAAAAACAAGAGACGCCTATTGCGGTACTTGTTCAGGCTGCAGATACACTCTCGGCTGCAAGGCCAGGGGCCAGAAAAGAGATGTTGGAAACATATGTGAGGCGACTGAATGATCTGGAAAAGATTGCGCAGTCTTTTAACGGTATCTCAAAGTCATACGCTATTCAGGCGGGAAGGGAACTTCGCATTATTGTTACAAGCGGTCAGGTTTCAGATGAGGATTCATTACTACTCTCAAGGGAGATTGCAAAGAAAATTGAAGAAGATCTCGCCTATCCCGGACAGATTAAGGTAACTGTGATAAGAGAAACGAGAGCAGTAGAATATGCAAGATAGTTAACATTTTCCCCTTTCCAAGTCTATTTTTTATTTTCAAGATTATTTATGTTTCAAAATGATGCAACCGAAACAAGCTTAAAGATACTTTTTTTTGGGGATATTGTGGGTAAGCCGGGAAGGAAGGGACTGAAAGGCACTATCCTCGGTCTTATCGAAAAGCATGGTTGCGACCTTGTGATAGCAAATTGCGAAAACGCTGCCGGTGGGTTTGGACTGACTGTAGAGACTGCCGAGGAACTCTTTAATGCCGGCGTTGATGTTCTTACCAGTGGGAATCATATCTGGGACAAACGGGAGATTAAGGATTATATTGAAAGAACCCCAGAGCTTTTAAGACCCGACAATTACCCGGAACAGGCCCCAGGCAATGGATATGTGATTGTACATACGAGGGAGGGGATAAAAGTTGCTGTTATCAACCTTATGGGAAGGGTTTTTTTGGGACTTTTTGACGATCCTTTTTTAAGGGCAGAGAAGATACTTGCTGAAGTCAACAGGAAGACACAGATTGTTTTCCTCGATTTTCATGGAGAGGATACAAGGGAAAAGGTTTCTTTGGCAAATTTTTTGGATGGCAGGATAAGCGCAGTTGTTGGCACCCACACGCATATTCAAACGGCGGATGAGCGAATACTCCCCGGTGGTACAGCATATATAACCGATGCGGGAATGACAGGTCCCACAGATTCTGTTATTGGCGTAATAAAGGAAAGGGCCTTAACAAGATTTTTGACTTCCATCCCCCAAAAGTTCGATACGGCCAAGAGAGACGTCGAAGTTCAGGGGGTGGTCATCGAGATTGATAAGAAGAGTGGGAAGAGCTTGAGTATTGAAAGATTTAAAGAGGGATATCCAAAAAAGGACAATTATGAACGACAATCTTAATGAGCAGATGGACTTGATCTTGAGGGGTACGGTGGAAATTATTTCCGAAGAGGAGATGGAAAAAAAGGTCGTTGATGCAATAAAGGCAAAAAAACCTCTCATTGTAAAGGCTGGGTTTGATCCCACAGCGCCCGATCTTCATCTGGGGCACACCGTTCTCATCCAGAAGCTGAAGCATTTTCAGGAGCTTGGGCACACAGCCGTGTTTCTAATCGGCGATTTTACCGGAATGATTGGTGATCCCTCCGGGAGGTCAGCAACCAGAGAGCAACTTACCAAAAAAGTGCTTATGCAAAATGCCGAGACTTACAAGGAGCAGGTTTTCAAAATCCTCGACTCAAAAAAGACAGTTATCGAATTCAATTCTAAATGGATGGAGAAGATGGGAGCAGAGGGGCTTATTGAGCTTGCGGCACAACAGACTGTAGCGAGGATGCTTGAGCGTGACGATTTTAAGAAGCGATTTCAGAATAACCAACCCATATCGATTCAC
>JAUWME010000306.1 GCA_030613285.1 Candidatus Zymogenus sp.
AAGAAGATCGGCGTCTCCTACGTCGATAACTACAAGGGGGATGTGCCAATCCTATACGTCGAGGGGGGAAAGACGTTTGGCCCCGTGGGGCTTTTTTCCCAGAAGGTCAGGGAGCACTTTAAGAATACGGAGATCATATCGCTGCCGGAGGCCGAGCATAACCCGGTGTGCGAAATACCCGAAATATTCAACGAGCGGGTTCTCAGAATGATGGGGTTTAACGGCGACTAAAGGGTTGCTGGTAATATTTGTAAGGGGGTTGGGAATTTTGGAGAGGGTGAGGTAGTTTTTAGGGGCTGGTGGGGTCTGTCGGTAATTTTTTGGGGGTCGGGATTTGGTTAGGGGTATCTTTTGGGGATGGTGGTTTTATAACGAAGTGAGTGGGGTGGTTTTTAGGTGGGTATGCAAAAAAACTTTTCAATTAGGTGGCACGGACAAACTTGTTTGTCCGTGTTGTTTTTTTGTCAAAAACCCACCCACAAGCTGGTGTTTGTCAACATCACCCATCGTTTGCATTTTACTCCGAAAAATGGTACTATTTAGTTAATAGCAGGGTACTTCATGCAAAGTTATACAAAAAGAGAGTTGGGCATTTCTTGAGAAATTGTACAGTATAGCATAATGAACAAGGGAGGTTTTTATCATGACTGATGCGCAAATCTTTCAATTTATAGGGTTAACCTATGCAGCCGTTGGTATCAGAGGAATAATCGACAAAGAATCATACAGGGATATCCTCAAGGGTTCTATCGACTCACCGGCTCTCTACTACCTTTTCGGCTTACTTGCCCTCGTGCTCGGTTTTTTACTTGTAACATTTCACAACGAGTGGAGCATGAGCTGGTCGGTTATCATCACAATCTTCGGTTGGATTGCCTTGATAGAGGGTGTACTAATCATCGCGTATCCCCCGCTTTTTATCAAAATAAGCAATTGGATGGTGAAAAAGGATAAGTTCCTGCGGGTATATGCCGGACTTGCTCTGCTGCTGGGTGCTTTATTCTTGATACTGGGCTTTTGGGTGGTGTAACCACCCAACACTGATATTCTGTTAATATTCTGTGATTTCTCGCGACAATACCGTTGCGTTGGTATGGTAATGCCGGGTGGCACGGGCAAGTTTTTTTGTACGTTTTTTGCCACAGGTTCACCCACAAGCTGGCGTTTGTCAGTGATGGCCGTTGAGATGCAATTATAAGCATTTCATTGAAATATAATATTGCAGATCAATACCCTTTTTCCAACCAATATGCGATTTTAAATTTCCCTACATATGGAGACATACGGTTCTCATTCATTAAATCCCAATAACATTCCTTGGCAAACTTATTTTCTATACCTGCTGGATATATATATCTATACCAAAGAGAGTTTCCACCTTCAGGTACAAAAGAGCGAGCAAATTCTGGCTGAAGATACTCATGAATACCCCACCTGATATTATTAAGAAATTTGGCAATTATGCTTCCTAAATAAATAAAAATGTCATTATGAAATCTATCGTAGAAATCACTAAAAATAAGCAGGGAGGATTCAAAGTCAATATTTATATCTTTGTCATTTCTTTTAACAATTCTAACAATATCATCTGCTGTACGAGTTAATCTGGAAAAATTGTGTTTTGAGATATTCCCACATATTTTTATAGACTCTCCTCTTTTAATTGAAAGGACTGTTTCCAAGTTTATAGACGGCATCCAAATCGGTACTTGGATTTCTTCTTCAAGCCACTTTTTGAAAATTTGAGTTGCTGTTTTTAAATTGTTTATCGAACCTTTTTCATCAAAGGATGTTTTTTTGCAGATCGACAGAATAGCATCAATATACGATAGACGTTCTTCAACAAATTCATTATTTATATTAGAAAGGAAATCTACTAAAATAATGTTGAAGTATTTACGGTGTGTACTTGAATTGAAATGTATTTCTGAATTTGGATCATCACCGAGAATATCCATTATTTCACAATTCACTATTGAATCTATAAGTTCATTAACAGCTTTTAGATAAATTACTTCCTTTTCAATTTCTGAAAACATTGTTAGGACTCCAGTAGGAACTGAATAAAAATATATTCGGTCTGTGTGGCATGGATAAATTTCTTGTGTGTTTTGTTTTTGGTAATATGGTAATTGAAAACACGAGATTGCCGCGTCATTAGCCCACCTGAAAGGTGGACTAATTCCTCGCAATGACAGTGGTTATTGTTTTGCTATTCCCAACGAGATAGTAGAATCCTTAAAAGATATTAACTGGATTCCCGCTTTCCAAGGGAATGACAAATAAAGACTAAAATTACAGCAACCCCCTGTTTCAAAATTGCGGCAACCCTGCTACTACGTTAGATTGCCAAGAAACCCACCCACCAGACTGCCCATCTGGGCCTCGTAACCGCCATAGAAGTGGTCAGCGCCGGGGATGACAACCAGCTCCTTGGGATCGTCCACCTTTTCCACCAGTTTTTTCAGGTCGTCGAGGTTCAGGAAATCGTCCCTATCGCCGGCGACGAAGAACTTGGGGACTTTTACATCCTCAAGGTAGGAGAAATCAAACATGGAGACCGGCGGGGAGACCGCCGCCCATGCTGCAATTCGACTGTCTGACATCGCATGGTAAAGCCCCACCCACGCCCCGTAGGAATAGCCCACAAGGTAGATCGGGACGAAATCTTTTAAAGAGGAAACATAGTCCACCGCCGCCCCGACGTCCCGGCCGTCCTCCAAAGTACCGGTGGATGAACCACCGCTGCCGCCGATGCCCCGGAAGTTAAAGCGAAGGGTGGAAAATCCCTTGGGGATGATGTCTGCCATCACCCCTTCCACCACGTTGTTGTACATACTCCCGCCGTATTGTGGATGCGGGTGGCAGATAATGACTGTGGGGGCGGTTCCAGAAACTCCCGCCGACCTCGTCAGGCCCCCCGTCAGCATTACATCACCCGATGGGAAGGTTATCATCTCTTCTGTCACTCTTTTCTCCTTTATCTGTAAAATGAGGCGTCAAACGAATTGTCATCGACGTCAAAAAGTTTCTTGACCTTTGGCTTCTTCTCGGTCTCTTTGCCGCCACCGCCAAGGCCGAAGTCACTTACAAGGAAGACATTGAATCGACTCTTCAGCTTTGCCGAGATAACGATCTCATCACCCCTGGGCGACCATGCGGGGCCATAGAGGATGGAGTCTCTCTTTAAAAGCCTCCTTGCGCCGTTTCCCTCAATGTCCAAAAGCCAAAGCTCCGTTGGGGTGCGGCGCCTTGTGCTCGTCTCCTCGTCTTCCGTGATCTTCCACGTTACAAAGACAATGTGGCCACCGTCAGGCGACACAACCCCCGGCCCAACGTTCCTAATAGGTTTTATCTCATCTAACATCATGATGTTTTTGCCTTCCGGGTCAGATTTGGCAAAGGAATATTTAAACGATTTTCCCGTGCCGGGCTTCAGGTGATAGGCCACCATGAGGTTTCCATCGGGATACCAACCGAGGAGTCTTGTGGTAAATCCCGGACGGATGACCCTTTTTACCCCAGTCTCGAGGTTTATGGTCTCAACATGCACTGCCTCATCGCCCCCGGTGTTGAGCGCCGATGTTGTGGCGTCGTAGGCAATGTATCTGCCAGATGGGGAGAGGGTGAGGTTACTGAAGAGATTCTCTTTTGATGAAATCAGCACTTCGCCCTTTCGCTTGATGACATTGTATATGATAATCTTGTTTGCAATTCTTTTAGAAGCGGAGATGGAGATGTAAGCCAATATCTCCGATGAAATCCAGATGTGATGATTCAATGCCACGGGCGCCGGGATGATCGATTCGGTTTTGGAACCGTAGGTATCCACAACAGAAATCTTGCCACCCCCCTTCTCTGTCTCAATAATGATGAACGCAACCCTCTTACCATCGGGAGAAATCAGAGGGCGTCTTATCCTGTCGTCGTTCTCGGCCAAAAGGAGTGGCTCCCCATCGCCCCGGTTTAGCCATACTCCCCAGTTTTCAATGCTCTTAACCTTGTCGTCACCGTGCTCGTCGTT
>JAUWME010000274.1 GCA_030613285.1 Candidatus Zymogenus sp.
CCACTCTCTTCTTTGACATCTTGTAGCCCGACTTCTTGTAAATTGCATCTATCTTAAATGGGACTATCGCCCCGGCGATGCAAACGACCGTAATGGGGAAAATCAACCCAAAATTCGTCATGGCGCCAAAGATAGTTATGGGATCCTTTTCCCCTCCAGTAACCCACGGTGACGTCAGAATCAAAAGAGACACGGCACAGACAACGTAGATAAACGTAAGACCCCAGTACGGTGTCCCGGATTTTTCATTGACTTTTCCTATTATCTTTGGAAACAGCCCCTCACCAGCTATCACCACAAATCCCCTGGAGATGATAGCAAAGATCATGTTTATGGTGGTGGCACACGCCACGAGAGCACCGCATATTATAAAGAAGCTCAATGCCCCTGTACCCATAAAGCCACCAGCAACTTTGGTAAGCGTATCGCCTTTCTCAAGAGAACTCCAAGCCACAGAACCTACCGTAACAACATGGATCAACACGTAGATTATCACAACCATCACCATTCCAGTTATTAGTGCCTTCTTGTATTTCTTGGAGCCGTCAATAACCTCGCCCCCAAGATCAACGGCAAAGCGCCCCCCGGCGCAAAAGGTAAAGAGTATACCCGTTGCGGCCACGAATTTCCGCACACCGTTGGGAAATAGAGGAGTAAAGTTTGAGACCTGAACACTGGGCACGCCAAGGATCACGTACAGGACGAGGGCCACCATCATCACGAAGAAGAGAACCGTCTGGAGCTGCGCTGTAAATTTTATCCCCATAAGATTCACAAGATAAAAAAACGTCAAGACGCCAACTCCAATGAAAGCGGGATTCAATTCGGCTGTAAAAAGATCGTTGAAATACTGGCCGAATGTCAACGCAAAGAGCGGCTGTGCCCCCACCAACATACAAAGCAGGAGCGTAGCCATTGCGATGAATGCGAGCTTTGGGTTCAATAACTGGCAGTAGCGATATGTAGCACTTGTGGTGGGGTAAGCTGTTGAAAACATCGAGTAAGGTACAAGGGCCATTAGTGCCGGAATTGACGCTATAAGCATTGCAAGGGGGAGCGATGGGCCGGTAATCCTTGCGCCCACGATAGTAAGGGAAAAGAGCGCCCCGCCGATGTTCATCCCGACAAATACCGCCACCAACCCCAGAAAACCAATCTCCTTTTTGAGTTTCGATTCGGCTTCAAGTTGTGCCATAATGCTTCTCCTTTTAATTTAATTAGTTACTATATCTCTAAAGATTGTCCAAGACACTTTCTACCCATAGAAATTACACTAAAGACATCAAAAAGTCAAAATATTTATGGTGTAATATTGATAGTTTTTTTATTTGATTTTAGCACGTACTTTCTAACTTGCTTTAACACGCGCTTTGACAATATCTCTCCTTCAAGCTGGTAAAAATATCCAAAGACGTCATCTAAATGGCCTTTGAGCTTGAATAGTTGAATAATCACAGAGTTTTTACAAGGTGAAAGCATTGATGTTAAATAAAATTCGCGATGTTACCATTGAAAACGTGCCGGTAACCAAGGTTGGGCTAAGGGGTGTAAAAGTGCGTAAATGTCATGATGATAAATGTAAGGGCGTGAGGGGCTTTTGGGACAGTAGTCAATTGTTAGGGATTGGTGAGTGAAATGCTCTCAATATCAATGTTGTGGGAGCCAACATCAATGCTGTAGAGGGGTAATATCTAAATTTATTGGAGGGGGTAATAAATATGCGGCAACCCCATCACTGTGCCGACATCGAAATTAGAAACAACAATAATGCGGCAACCCCGTTAACCCTTTGGCCTGACTCTGACAATGCACGATTCGTCACCCATCCCGGTGCATTTTATCTGGGTAACATCGTAGTCCCCCTTTCTGGTAGCCCACCTTACCAAGGCATAGACAAAGCCGGAGGCGGTATGGCAGATGGGTTCTGTGGTCTTCATGCCGAAGCAGTGGTTGCACAGCTTATCCTCGTATAAAAAATCGTCGCCATCCTCGGTTACGACAATCTCGCTTCCGATCTGCTCGAATACCGCAGCCGCCGCGGTGCCAAGGATGATCCTTATCCGCTCCACGTTATCCATCCCCTCAAACGCCTTGAGGGTGGCCTCGGCGAGTTCTTTGTTTTCCTCAATCCAGGCCATCGCCTGGGCGGCGCCGACGCCAAATAATATCGCCTTTGCCCCCTTGTCTCCAAAGATCTCTCGTATGGCGTTTTCGTATTTCGAACAGTCGCTGATCTTCGCTGTCCCCTTTTCAAGGTTGGAGGGTGGAAAATTATCAATATATTGGGAAAGACCAGCCATGTTAAGGATGGTCTTGAGTCCGTTTTTACCTGCAATCTCCTCCACTCCCACCAGCATAGTCCGAAAGGCAATGTTGGTCATTCTAATGTCTTCGGGCATTTTCTCCTTCACTTCTGTCTGGTACAAAAAATGGGTGGAATGATTTATTGTGTTAATTGTGTTATTGCGTTAATAACACGGAATCTTCTTTTATTCAAGAGGTTTTTCGGTTAATAGCAGCAGTTGGGAAAGAAGCTATTTTTGTGGGAAGTTAAGTTGTCTAATTTCTTTTATTCAATATCATCGTCCTTTTCTAAACTCTGGTCATCATCATCTCCATTTTCATCTCTGACTTTCATTGTTCTTCCCAATATAAATACGGATACGAGACTTACAATACCACCACCGCCAATAATGCTGGCGGTTATCTGTTTTCCACTTATTGCAATAATAGTACTTGCAATTAGAGCTATTGTACCAATAAGAAACGCTAATATCTGTCCACGTTTTTCAATTGTTCTGCCTTCTTTAGTATCTTCTATCTCCGCATCAATGATCTTATCTTCGGTTTTATGTCTATACTTTTGTTCATCTACAGCCATTTCAACAATTTTTTTATAGAGGCTGGGAGATATTTTTTTGTATTGGGATAGAATTTTTGGAGATGGGAGTGGCCCGGAAAACCTTTTTGATGCAATAATTTGTTCTTGTATTATTACTGATTTAGGTGATTTACCTTGATAGAATTTTTTTTCAATACTGTCAGGAGAAATGGTTATTTTCCCTTCATCCTCCTCTACTTTCTTTTCAGCTGATTTTTTATCTATCTTCTTTTTTGGCATATTTACTTGTTTTTAATATTAAGACTAATCTCAATATTGTTATTATTAATTACAATAATTACATCGAAAAAATAACAACTCTACTATTTTTCTTTTACACTTTTTGCTTTTCCAGTTAAAGCAATATTGTTGTTTATTTCGCCATTTGAAGCGCCCCAAATATAATTGCCGACCTTATACCAATCTTCTGCAATCGAATCTGCGGCTGATCTATTTAAAATATCTCTTCCAATATCTATCGGCTTTGTATGCGGATAAAGCTCTAAAACCGAACCCGCTCCCCTAAAAAAACTCTTCAGTTTCTGTTTTTTGCTTAACATGGTAACACCTAATTAATCTTTTGCTTTTTCATTATTATACCATAAAAAAAATTTTAAAACAATAAAATTTTAAAATAATAAAGCAATTTCCAGCCCCTTTTATATAGCTCTTAACGCAATTATGCTGACAAAAAAACCAACCCCAAATTGTCCATCCCCCACAACCACCCAACCCATTTATGTCAGCACGGAGCCGGTTCGGTAACTCCCCAGGACTTTAAGAAAATCGGTGTTTTGCTTCAAACCTTCCATGACCTTTCCATAACGTTTGTCTTTATCGCTCATCTCAATGTCCACGTAAAACATGTAGTCCCATTCGATGTTGATGGCCTCTCTCGACTCTAACTTCACTATGTTGATGTCAGCCTCGGCAAAGACATTCAGCGTCTTAAAGAGCGCCCCCGGCTTATCACTCACCGCAAAGATCATCGAGGTTTTGTCTGTGGTGCCATCAAGAAACCCGCCTTTAGAAATTACAACAAATCTCGTGAAGTTCTTGGGACTCGTTTCAATACCCTCTTTTAATATTGAAAGGCCAGAGACAGCGGCCGCTTCCTCGCCGGCAATCGCCGCATCCGCCTTATCACCAGATTCCATCAAGCGGGAAATCCCAGCGGCGGAATCCCTCACCGCAATGAGATCCCACGTTGGGTTTTCATCAAGGAACTCTTTGCACCGCTCAAATATCCGGGGCACACCGTAGACGCGCTCGATGCTCTTTAGATCGGCTTCCACGTTTCCAATGAGGTTATGGACAATGCGAAGGGTCAGCTCCCCAACTATTGTAAGGTCGTGCCCTAAAAGGAGGTCGTAGTTTTCGTGAATGCTGCCAGAAAGTGAATTTTCGAGGGGGATTATTCCAAGGGTTGCGT
>JAUWME010000522.1 GCA_030613285.1 Candidatus Zymogenus sp.
ATCTCATAACCTGTCAAGATTTACCAAACACACCCTTAATCAGGAAAGACACATGAGACTTACCTTATACCTTTAGAAAAAAATATGATACCAATATTTATATTATCCCTTATTTGCAGCAACTGTTTGATTCTATCAAGACCAAAAGGCCATGTCAATAGTATAAACGTCAAATAAACGCAGCAAATTGGAAGTTAACAGGTTATTTATTTTTGACATTTCTATAAAAATAGTGTTACAATCAACCAAACTTTATTAAATGCAAGGGAGGTGTCGCCATGACTGGAAACTCCGCAGACATACATTCCAACGTAAAAAAGAGAAAACATTCAAGAGAGAATGTCAGGATTAAAGTTATTTATAAAACCATTGATAGATTCAAAGAGGAATATATAGAAAATATCAGCCACGGTGGAATATTTATTAAATCGTCAAGACCCCTTCCGCTCTATTCAAAAGTGAACGTGTTTCTCACAATCCCCCAGTGGGATGAGCCGATCGCTGTGGCGTCAGAGGTGGTCAGGAGGGTGTTGGAGAGTGATGCAAAAGAGAGTGGCCTCACCCCCGGTTTTGCCCTTCAGTTTTTGGACTTCGACGAAAAGAAGAAGGACATGGAGAAATTTATAAAGAATGCTGCCAGCACAGATTCGGACAATGCAAGCGCCGTTATTCAATTGGGTGATTCCCATGAAGATGAGGATGAACAAGAAGAAGCTGATGAACCCATTGATGATGGCAAAAGGGAGCTCGCAGCGGATAAAATTAAAAAAATGACCATGAACGAAAAGATGATTTTGGCGCCTAAAGCCAACAACCTTGAGCGGATGGCACTTTTGAAAGACCTGAACCCGTCAGTGGCTCGACTCATCATCAGAAACCCCAAAATCACCGACCTTGAGATTGTCCGTATCTCAAAAGACATAGGCACCCCCGCTGACGTTCTGGACGCCATTGGCAAGAATAGAAAATGGATACAAAAACTTGAAATAAAAAAAGCCATCGTCAAAAACCCCAAAACCCCTTCTCGCCTTGCTTTGAAGCAGTTGGCTCTCCTGTCCACAAAGGAAGTTGCTATGCTGGCAAAAAGCCAGCACGTAAGAGACAACATAAAGAGAGAGGCCCTGAAACTCCTGACACAAAGAAGGGAGAGAGGGAAGTAGCCAAATAGCCTAATGTTGCTCTATTGCCACTGATATTGTCATTTATACTATCACGTTGCCACATAGATATTTCCATTTTGATTGCTATTTTGATTATCACATTAACATTAATATTGCCACCACATCCACATCACGATGGATGGGCTCGTTGAGGCGGGCGTGGAGGTCCCGGCTTCCCTCAAACTTGTCGCTCAAATCCTCAAAGGGGTTTTTGCCGGTAACGAGGTTCTCTATGGAAAAGGGGACTTCCACCATGAACTCGCCGGAGTGCTGGTGCCTTTCGGTGCGGTCGCTCCTGTATTCGTACTGGAACCTCAAAAAGTCGGTGGGGATTACCTCGACCCTCGCCATAAAACCGTTAACAGGCTCGGTATAATCCTTCCCTTTAAACTGGTACCCCCCGCCATAGACCCACGTCTCCACGTATTCGGAGAGGTAGGGGATTCTAAGCCCAAGCTCTGCATCAAAACCACCCAACGGCTCTTCGATAGTGGCGGTGAAAAGGGGATCGATAGCGTAGATACCAAAACCCCTAAACATATAGCTGATGTCGTTATTCGGGGTCATCTCAACAATTGCATCGGTCAATGGTTGGTAATAGTTAAACCTCCCCGTGATTCCCAGTCCGCCGCCCTTTTCAAGCATATTAAGTTCTGCCATCAACTCCGCACCCACACCCCATTGTGTGTGTTTCG
>JAUWME010000403.1 GCA_030613285.1 Candidatus Zymogenus sp.
TTATTTAATGACTGGAGGAATGGTATGAGTGATTGGAATAGCATAAAAAATACTGGGTGCAACATTCCAGCCCATGCAAAACAACTTGCTCTCCTGCCGCGATGCGAGGAAGAACTTGAAGAATGTCTTGCTGAGATTAAAGAATATTCTACTATCGCTAAACCGCCAGTGTCTAACAGATTAAAAGGTCGGATTACTAAAATCAAATCTCTTCTCGCCGAACTACAGGAGGGGAAATGAGTAATCCAAGCAAGGCCGCGATTGAATGTGCGATGATTAATTATTGGGGTCATGGTTGGCGCGAAGATTATGGTGATAGACATTTGCAATATCTTAGAAACCACCAAGAAGACGACTACAAAGAAGTGATGGAATGTGCCGCCCTGATCGACAAGGCCGTTAAGCCGATTATTGAGGCGGCAAACAACGCCTTGAATTATCTACCCGCCAAAGATGGTAAGCGAATACCGGGCGATCCCGATGGTGACGTTCAACTGATGATATGCAATAGTCTCAAAACCGCCCTGCGCGATTGGAGGAGTGATGGCTGTTGAATATTGTCATAGGGGCGGTCACTATGTTGACCTTGATTATCATGTTGAGGGTGCATACATCAATGGTGAATGGGTCTGTTGGGAACACTTGACCGATAAAGAGGCTGAAGATGAAATGTGAATTAACATGGTCGCAAGAAAATCTACTTGAAGAAATGGCGAGAGAACAAGATTGGGGGGATATATGCAATACCTAACAGAAGATCAGGTCGATGGATTGGATTGGCTGAATTATTTGGAAGGAGTGCGTGATGATATTACCGACAGAGAAACGTAAACCGATTGCTGATGTAAGTCAGGAAATCATACTTTTGTATGGTGTTCCTAAAATCGGCAAATCAAGTTTTGCGGGGCAATTCAGCGATGCCCTGTTTCTATCGACCGAGGAGGGGTTAAATCATTTAGAGATTTATGAAACCCCTATCAAAAGTTGGCAGGATTATCTGGATATTGTTAATCAGATAGAAAAGGATCAGGGTCATTTCAAGACAGTCATCGTTGATACGGTAGATAATCTTTATCTTTTCTGCCAAAACTACATTTACAAGTTACATAACATCAACCATGAATCTGATATGGAATGGGGCAAAGGTTGGGCTGAGGTTGAATCGGAGTTTCGTAGACAGATTACCCGCCTATCACAGATAAAAGGTCTCGGCAAGATATTTGTGTCCCATTCAGAGGATAAAGAGATCAGAGAAAAAGGAAGCAAGGATTCCATAACGGTTATTACTCATACCTTGCCAAAAAGAGCCAGAAAAGTCCTCTCGCCAATGGTTGACATAATCCTCTACATGGAAATTGACGATCAGGGGAGGCGCGTTATCAGAACCAAGCCAACCGAGAGATATGAGGCGGGTGATCGAACTGGTCGATTACCGGATACTCTTTACATGGGGCCAAGTCCAGACAACGCCTATAAGAATTTCCTATCCGCATACTATACCGAAACCCATCCGCAAAGAGATGAGAAAGGCGATGACAATGAGGCCCGGACCAATATTGTCAACCAGATCAAAAAGGGGTTGAAAAGACTCGGAGATGATAAGTCCGATGGTTTTGAAAGCGAAAAACGGCGCGACAATTCATTTTTGAAACACCTCGAATGTGATGATCTTGAAGATAAAAATATTCCACTATCGAAATTGCAATCATACTATCAGCATTTACGACTCAAGTGGATTGAATCTAAAAAAGGAGAAAAGAAATGAGCTATCCAAATGTAAGTGGCTACGACGAAAAGGGCTTTGCCCCACCACTTAATCCCGGAAGTTATCTTGTCAAGTTGGACGAGATACAGAAAACTGACAAAGACGGGAATCTATTGAAAGATAAAAACGGCCATGAATACACGAGATTCGTATTCACCATCAACGATCATCCGGGCAATAAGCTGTTTGAACGATTCTATTTTGATCCAAGTGGCCCTCATGCCGATATTCGACTTGGACGATTCAAACAGTTTCTTATCGCTATTGGTGCAAGTACCGAAGGTGGAAATTTCGATCAACTGAAAGGTATGGTCTGTCGGGCAACGGTGAAAATTGCCGAGTACAAAGATCAAGACGGCAAAACTAAACAGATAAATAACATCATTGTCTTTGAAGCGACAAATACGGATGAGACCTTTGGTGATGACGATGTGCCCTTTTGACGAGACTCAAAAAGCTATGAGACCAGCAGACGGTTTCTTTTAACTCCTTCCCTCGGTCTGCTTGCGTGGGCCGGGGGGACGAAAGGATGAGTGATGAGTAGAACAATATTGTTTTTTGAGAATCATGAAGAGGCGATGCGAACTATGGATTTGGTCAATCATGGTCTACCGGGCAGTATATGTACTTGGGATACGGAAAAAGATGACCCCGCCTCCACCCCCGAACCCTATGAGCCGTTGGGGGAGTTGAAATTTAGTTGGAGGATTGAATCGCAAAAAGCAGACATAGAATGTCTTGATAAGGGATATATAATTGCAGAATCTTTTTCCGATCCAAGCGATATAACTAAAAACAACCTCCGCCGCCTCCACCACGAACACAGGCGTTACAAGGCTTTAGCTGAGGAGGCTTTGAGTATTTTGAATGATATGGAAAAGGGAGAGAAGGGGGGTTGCGGTAGTCTCTCAATAGAAATTGGTGATAAAACACACAACAAATTGCGAAATCTTAAAGCCGCTCTGGATGCGGGAATTAAGGGGAAGTGATGTATAGGATATACGCTGCAAAGAAATATTTTGGAGAATATGCTTATTTGAACTTTCCAGAAAGGAGCCAATAATGGCAACTCAGAAAGATAGAATCTTAAAACTCTGCTGGAATAAATGGGCGGGGCCGCATGAATTTTTAACGGTTAGTCCTACCAATCCGCGAAAGATTGCTCAGTATAATGCCCGTATCTTTGAACTCAAAGAAGATGGTTGGGTGTTTGAG
>JAUWME010000370.1 GCA_030613285.1 Candidatus Zymogenus sp.
GCAGCCCTAAAATAGCAGGAGCCTCATTTTGTTGGGCTACTTGCTTCTGTGTCCAGAGTCTTAATTCGCTCTTCGAAACAGTTCTTAAGCTGCTTCTTCAGGGATTCCACTTCACTTTTTAACTGATCCCTCTCTTTTGTCAGCTTTTCTATTTTTGTCTCGGACATCTTGTTCTGAAATATCTTTCCACCGTCTGGTCCGCAACCAAATGTCGAAAATGCAAACGCCGCAAAAAAGCATACGAAAACAAAAATTACAACACCTCTTTTCATTAAACCGCCTCCAAAAATGGTTGTAGTTTTTGAATATTAGCATTATTTTGTGATTTAGTCAATGTTTTTTGTTGACAACATCCCACATTCACCGCTATTATTTTGATTATGATTAACAAAACCAAGTTAAAAAGCATATTTACACCGGCTTTGATATCTTTAGGTTTGATTGTCTTTATCGTTGTCGGCTTTTTTGGGGTAGTCGCTCCGATGTTTAACTTATTTAGTTCAAAGACGAGGCAGGGTGAGGCAGAAGAGCTTTTGGAGAAGGTCTATTTAGCGGAGCTTACATATTTTTCCAAGCACGGCTGTTTTAGTGATGATCCCGATGTTATTGGCTTTGTCCCAAGTTTGAAACGCCAAGACTATACATGGAAAATTATAAGGGCAGATTGCAAAAGTTTTCTCGCACGGGCGTGGATGAACATAGATGATGATAAGTATCTGGACATCTGGGAGATTACCGAATCGGACAGGTGGGTTCCTCTTCATGTTTTTGATGACAAGAACAATTTGGGTGTAGAGATCGACCCAACTTCGCCGTTTCCCACAAACATAGATGAAGTTTACAGCAGGTAGGAAATGGGGGAAGTAAAACGGCCTCTGCTTTTATGACCCTGTTATCTTAATAGGGTCATTTGTGATTTTGTTTTTGGTGCGGATTTTATAGTAAAAAAAGACCGCAAACATAGTGACGACGGCACTGATAATGGTCGACGGGGGGATTGCGCCAAAGGGCCCAGTGATATGTGTACTATGGCGAAAGATACTCACTGTGTTTCTGGCGATAACATAGAGAAAGATGTAAGTAAGTATCAACTCGCCCCTGAAGGTTGCTCTATCTCTTCTGAAAAAAAGGAAGAGGAAAATGAGGAACTTGAGTCCCATCTGATAAATCTGTGTGGGATGTAGGGGGATGTTAAGGGGGGCGATGTTGGATTCTGTAAAGACTATGCCAATGGGGAGCTTGGTGGGGAAGCCGTAGCAGCACCCCGCACAGAAACACCCAATTCTTGCAAATGCCTGGGCAAGGGGTATGGAGGGGGCGTAAAAATCTGACCAGAGCCACGGGTCGAGACTTTTTAGTCTACAATAGATAGTGACGGCAAAGAGCGCCCCCATAAGAGCACCCAACATAGTTGAACTGATGCTCAAGATGATCTCCGGAGATGAGAAAATAAGGGGGAGTTTCTTAAAATCGAGAAGGATGTAAATGAATTTCCCGCCAACGAAAGTCCCTACGACCGCCCAGAGGTAGATATCCATACCCGTCCAAAAGCTATGTCCACGCCTCTTTGTCTCATACAAAAAGAGGATGGAGCCAAAAAAAAGCCCCAGTGTGATAAAGAAATTGTAGGAATGGATTGTGAAGTCGTTGATTGTAAAGAGATCGGGGTGCATGCTTTTAAGTTCCTAACTTGTTTCGTTGCTAACTATTTGCGTTCCAAACTATTAAGTTCACAATAAAGATTTCTGCACCAATCGAGCTGTCAAGGAAGAAAACATAACGCAAAGTGTAGGGGGGTGAAATCAGCTCCCACTCTATTAAGGAACAGGGTGGGTAGTGCTTTCCAACCCTTCTGATGTCTCACCGTTTAGCATATCTATTACAGATTTGTATATCGTCTCGACGTCCAGCTGGTTCATGCAATGGTCAGTGCCCATGGGACACTCTGTTTCAATGAGTTGAAAATTATCAGAGTTGATACAGCCATTTGGGTAATCGCAAGACGGGTTTGCCTGAATATGTCCCTGTCCTTCAAATCCAAACAGAAGGTGGTCTGTTGGTCCCCACAAGACCACGGCCGGGACGCCTGCCAAATGCGCCAGATAGATCATGGGATTATCTGCAGTGATGACAAGATCAAAGTGTTTCAATAACGCCAATTCCTCCATTGCTGTTGTCAAGCCCAAAAGACTAAAGGTGCCGCGAATGTATTTTGAATCTTGGGGGCCGGACTGGGCGACGAAAAATCCATCCCCTTTGAGTCTCTCGACAAGCTCCTCCCACCTTTCAGGTTCAAGCTCCATCCGGGGTGATATAACGGATGGCGAAATAAGGATGTTTCTTTCTTTGAAGGGAATTTTTTTTGTCAAAGGCGAATCTTCCTTTGGCACATCGGGAACAAATAGCCGTTCTTCTATGGGGGCTTCTTCGGTAGATATCAGCTTGAACATCTTTGCCAAAATTTGATAGGCCTTTTTCCCCGGTTTTCCAAAGTCCCGGTGCTCCCAATATGCGGTGTTAAATATAACCGCATCGGCAGGCGGGTGGCCAATTTGTTCAATGGCCGGATGGCCCCTGAAAATGTATTCGTAAGAAGTCCTTGCGACAAGGTTGAACTTCTTTGTCGGGTCTCGCTCGACCACCTGCTTTAGGATTCCTGAGACCATAAGGGCGTCCCCCATGTTTCCCAGGAGGTTGATCCAGACTGGCTCTGTTGTCTTGTCGAGGTTTACCGGTGGGTGCCACTTCCCCTGGATTTCGGGTGGTAGTTCTTTGGGTTCTTTTTGAAACGCATCAATCTCGTCTGTGGTCATGGAGCCAGGAATATATTCAATGCCGGTTATTGGCTCAAAGTATTTCTGGATGAATCTTTTTGTGTACACACACCAAGGCGTTTTGTCCATGTAGTTTCTTGTAATTGCCCAGGCATCCAGAGAGCACCCGCCGTGGCAGATAGTCCAGAATCGGCAGTCCTTACATTCTCCATGTTCCAACAATTTTGTTCTTTCTCGCAACATCTCTTTTATCGGGTCTTTCAAAATTTCGGTAAAGGAGCGGTCGTAGATGGAGCCGTAGTTCATCTCGCCCCAGTCCGATGCGCACCCGCATTGAGAAACCATCCCGTCCGGGGTCATCCCAAAGTGAGATTCTGCACAGACACCCGATGCATTGCAAAGCAGCGAAGGACTTTTGTCAACAAGGTTATCGACCATGGTTCTGAAGGGATCTGTGCTGGGGTGGCGTTTTCGGTTTTGCCACCACGCGGGGAAGATTTCCCCAAGAAAATCGGCGTATTGCTTCGGGGTTATCCCCAGCTCC
>JAUWME010000326.1 GCA_030613285.1 Candidatus Zymogenus sp.
ACGTCTCCAAAAAAGGGGGGATATTGTAACCGTGCCTGTGCCAATCCTCACATCTTCTCGGCGTTGGGAAAAATTTGGGGCATTTAAGACCACAGTTATAAATCAGGTGGTGATTCTCGCGTACAAATTTGGGATATCAACAGAGAGAATCCGCCGATGGTATTGTTGAGGAGATGATGACAGCAAGTAGTTGGAAACGAAATTTGTAAAGGTCAAAAAATATCTTTTTTTTAACTATCTGCGATTGCCAGACATCCCACAGGGGTTTGTCCCGCAGTGATAGCGCTATTAAGATATATACGTCATTAAGAATACACCCCACCCCTTCAAATATTACCGTCCTTACGATCTGAGACATCTCTGGCAATTCCCACTATCGCCATCACATTTTCCTCTTCGTCAAAGATGGGTGCGATGCGCTGTTCAATCAATATCTTCTCCCCATTTTTCTTCACCCAATGAATGGTAAAAAGTTTATTAAATTGGTCGGGCTTTTCAATGTTTTGCTCCATCACACTTTTTTCATCGGGATGGACAATATTAAAGATCATTTCAGAATTTGAATAAAACTCATCCTGGGTGTAGCCGGTAACATCGGTAATGGACGGACTCACATATTCAAATCCCTTTGAAGGAGACAACTGGTAACGATAGATAAAGTCCTTGGCGTTCTCGGTCAACATCTGAAACATCTTTTTGGACTCCAATAGCGACTTCTCGGCGATCTTCTCAATAGTTACTTCGTGTCTCACCTCTACAATCCTCTCGATCTCACCGTCATCATCCAGTTCAAGACTGCAGTTTACGGACCAAACTCTACCATCCGGGGATTCAATATCAACCCTTTTTGGACTATTGGTAATAAGGATTTCAAAGACCGGGCAATTTTCACAAGGCTCCTTACTTGAGTTCAATATTTCATGACATTTATTTCCGATAAAATCTTTTGTGGACATACCCGTCAATTCGCCTGCGGCTTGGTTGGCCCATATAACCACAAGGTTTTTGTTAATGTAAATTACAAGCTCCGAAATGTTGTTTAGTATCGCATCTTTTTCTTTCTCAAGGAGTTTTATACTATCTTCAACTTTTGTTTTCTTGACAAATAGTTGGTAACTTTCAAGTACATTCTCGATGACAACAGAAAGCAACTCAATATAGCGGCCCTGAACATCCTTTATAACGTAGTCATTTACACCCAGCTTCATCGCCTTTACGGCTACACTTTCATCCCCACTGCCTGTTATCATAATCTTTGGAAGAGATTTATTCTTTGAATTCAAGGTCTTAATAACTTCCAGACCGTCTTTTCCGGGCATTTTATTGTCCAACAACAAAAGATCATAAGTATTACCATCAAGCATAGCCAGACCCTTATCACCATCTTCGGCGATATCTACATCATATCCATCTTCTGCGAGCTTATCCTTTATTAAACCAGCAAGACCAGCATCATCTTCCATGTAAAGGATTTTGATTTGTTTTATTTCAGACATACAATTCTCTCTTTCTTAATTCGGTTGCTAATACAACATTAATATGAACTCTAATCCTCTTCAGTTTCATCCGAATGACTGGTGCGAAAATCTTTTAAACACTCCGGGCAAATGTTGTGAGAAAAGTCAACGCCAGAATGATCTCTGAAGTAAACTTCAATCTTCTTCCAATATTCATTATCGTCCCTAATCTTTTTGCAGTGGGCGCAAATGGGGAGCATCCCCTTTAGCTTCTTGACATTCTCCAGGGCTTCTTGAGTTCTACGATGAGCCTTTCCCGCTCCTCTTCAATGGCGCGCTTTTCATTTATTAGCTGTTGCTGCTTTAAAACACGGCTGATTACGGAAGGGAGCATCTCGATGTATCTCCCCTCAATATCCTTGACAAGATAGTCATTGATGCCCAGTTTCATCGCCTCAACGGCCAGATTTTTGTTTCCGGCTCCGGTGATCATTATTGTCGGAGAGAGATCGCCCTCAGATGAAAGGATACTGACTACCTCCAGACCGTTGTATACTGGCATTTCGTAATCAATTGCCAGAACATTGTACGAGCTCTTTCGATACATTTCAAGTCCCTCTTCTCCATCCCGGGCAATGTCAACGAGATAGCCTTTGAGGGTGAGCTTGTTTTTAATCAAATAAGCCAGCCCCTCGTCGTCTTCCATGTACAGGATGCTGATTAATTTCCCGTCAATAGAATTAGTTTTGTTTATGTTTTCATCTTTCATGCTGAAATCCTTCAATGCTGCAATTTAAAGGTCTTTTTTTACACTTTGTTTTATATACAAAGACAATACTTTAAAAAATCAGTCTAAGGTTTTTAATTGACCCTTTAAAAATCTATTTGTCAAATATCTCCTCAAGGGCCTTTTCCTCACCTACTTCTTCAAAGACCTCCGGGTCCAGAGGAATGTTATATTTGTCAAGATCCGTAAGAAGGGTCACCTTAAAATCATGTATCTCCTCTGGAGACGAAATTGATTTAACTAACTCCCAAATGCTCACAATTGCCGTTTTTGTGGATACCTTTATATCCACTAAAGAATTGTTGGCAAGTACAAAGATTGTCGTAAATGTACCCGCCTTTTTCAATTTGATGAGAAGTTTTTTGTGAACTTCAGGCTTATTTTTATTAAGATAATCCATGAAGGAATTTAACGCCGTCAGGGAAAGGTCTTTTCCCGGCTCTTCCTTTTTGATAAGATCTATACCCGCATCCATATCAAAAAACCTTGTGAGAAATTCCACCACAAGACCGCCCCTTATTACATCGCCGTGCTGAGGGGCAATTATCTCAGGAAGGGGGTTTAGCAGGCTGATTTTGTTTACCGTCTCCACGATGGCGTCTTTGGAGGGCATATATATCTGATGAAAGATGGAAATTCCCTCCCAAGATTCCTCTGTGGCATATATCCCGCTGCCCTTTCTTGAATCTACTCCACCCAAAAAATCTCCGGTAAAAAGTATTCTCGACTCAAAATCGTAAAACATCATCGCGCCCCGGAAGTGGCAGAAGTGTGCCGGGACAAACTGCACCCTGTGGCCAGTCTTTGCAATCCTCATTACCTTGTTCTTAAAATTCTCAATAGCATAAAACCTGTTTTCTGGAATACCATAGCTGACTATCAACCTCCAAGTATCGATGGAGCTGACAAACCGCGCTTTTGGGGCACTGGAAAGTAAGACAGATAAATTTGCCGTCAGGTCGGGATCCTGATGACTCAGAAAAATCAAGTCCAAGTTCTGTACCCCGCCGATTAGCGTCTTTAATGCGCTTGTCACCATTTGGATATCTATCTTTGCCCCGGGATCGAAGATCATATTGACAGATTTCCCGTCTTTGCCTACAAACCTTTTAATGTAAATATTCCTGTGGAGGTCTTTCTCGTCACTTTTGACGAGGAAAAACTCCTTTCCAATCTCATGAATTTTCACTTCGCTCATTTCACATTCTCCATATTTGAATTACAGTGTAATATGTACTCTTTTTAAGAACGTTCTTTTTCATAGATTTCCTACTATTTATTAGCTTTTCTACTTCCAAGATGCTTTGAAATTGTAAAGACAAAAGTCGAGCCAACCCCAAGCTCGGATTCGCACCAAATCCTACCGTTGTGGCGCTCAACAAGGGTTTTGACATATGCGAGCACCATCCCTTCCCCAGGGATGTCCTGCTTTCCCGACCGCTGAAAAATATTAAATATCCTCTCCCTATCTTTTTCAGAAATGCCCATCCCGTTATCTTTAATGTAAAACGTCGTTTCGTCCTTTCCCTCAACCGCCCTGATTTCGATCTCGCCTACCCTTTCCGGGTTGAGGTA
>JAUWME010000234.1 GCA_030613285.1 Candidatus Zymogenus sp.
AAAAAAGAAGATTATGGGAGTTGGCCACCGAATCTACAAGACGTTAGACCCCAGGGCACCGATTATTAAATCGTACATCCCGGAGCTTGTTAAAAGAGTGGGGGGTGAAGAATTAAAACAACTTTATGAAATTGCCGTGGCTCTGGAAAAAGAGGTAAACAAAAAACTGTCTCACAAAAAACTCTATCCAAACGTGGACTTTTACACCGCCGTGGTAATGGAGATGCTGGGTATTCCAGTAGATATTTTTACACCCGTTTTTGCTATCTCCAGAGTTGTGGGTTGGGCCTCCCACTGGAACGAGCAGGTGGAAACCAACAGGTTATTTCGCCCTGTGCAGGAATACATCGGCGACACTAACAGACCATACGTTCCCATGGACAACAGATAAGATAAGTAAAACTATGATTTTAGTCCTAAAAGTGGTTCTCAAATTGTCAGTTAAAGCAGTTATGATAAATGTGACTATACGGTATTGGAAATGTATTGAAATGCAATCTCATTTCTGAACCTCAATTTTATAGGAGTAGAATAGATGGATACTTATACCTTTAAAAAATCTTACGAGATGTTAGACGAGGCAAAAAAATATATTCCCAATGGCATCTACGGCCCCAGAAGCCCTATGTTTTTGACCTTTGGCTCATATCCCTGCTTTTTGGAGCGTGGAAAAGGCTCCCACATCTGGGATGTCGATGGAAATGAATACATTGATTATATGTGCTCCTTCGGCACAAACATCTTGGGGATTGGACACGAAGGAGTGGAGTCTGCTGCAAAGCAACAGATGGAGCGGGGAAACTGCTTTACACTTCCCTCCAATCGGTGGAATGAGCTTGCCAAGAGACTTGTAGAGCTGACCTCTGGGGTGGACTGGACAGTCTTTGGGAAAAACGGTTCCGATGCAACCTCTTACGCAATTGCCGTGGCAAGACACCACACAAAAAAGAGGGTGATCTTAACGGCGAACGGGGCTTACCACGGCGCTCACTTCTGGAATTCCCACAACCCAGCCGGTATCCCCCCGGAATATCAGGCCTTTGTTGAACATTTTGATTTTAACGACCTTGATGGCATCAAGGCCAAATTTGAAGAATTTTCGGGCGATATCGCCGCAGTAATGCTCACCCCGTACCATCATCCCGCCATGGCCGATCAGGTAATGCCGAATAAGGGATATTTTGACGGTGTAAGGGAGCTTTGCGACAAAAACGGCTCCCTTTTTATCATGGATGATATTCGGTGCAACTTCAGGCTCCACATAAACGGCTCTCACGTCTTCTTTGGGGTAAAGCCAGACATTGTTACAATGGGAAAGGCGATGGCCAACGGACACCCGATTTCGGCAGCCTTGGGGACCGATGAACTTCGGGAGGCAGCGGAGGGAGTCTATTTTTCCGGGACACATTATTTTTCGGCGGTTCCCATGGCAGCAGCTCTGGCAACAATGGACATCATCGAGGAGGAGGGAGTAATTGAGGAGGTTGCAAAACTGGGCGCAATGTTGAAAAAGGGTCTTAAAACCGCCGCAGAAAAGTCAGGAATTTCTGTAAACCTTACAGGCCACGATGCTATTCCCTTTATGACGTTTGCGGATGACCCTGTTTTTGATAAGAATCGTCTCTTTTGCGGAGAGGCTGCAAAAAGGGGCATCTTTTTTCATCCCCACCACAACTGGTTTCTTTCCTCTGCCCACACCGATGCGGATATAGAAAAGAGCATCGGCGTGGCTGGAGAGGCCTTCGAGATAGTGAAGAAAGCAAATTGATAGTATTGAAAACGTAAATATAATTGTACAAGAGCGACAGTGAAGGAGGTAACCTTGCGTTTTGATCACGTCGGTATAAAGTCTAAAGACGTCAAGAAATCGGTGGATTTCTACACTCGCATTTTGGGATTTGAGATCATTGAGGAGCTGGAGCTTCTGGGAAGAACATACATTTTTGTTGGAAACGCCGACACCAAGATAGAGATCGAAGAGGCGAACCCGGATGACCAGAGGATTGATGTGAACAGTGGTTTCGGGCTCTATCATATTGCTTTTATTGTCAAGGGGATTGACGCCTTGGCCGAAAGGCTCAAGGGTGATGGGGTGAAGTTCATTCTGGAGCCGATTCAACTTCGGGAGGATAGGAAGATTGCCTTCATCGAGGATCCGGACGGGGTGAGAATTCAGCTTATAGACCTCTTTGAATAGTTATGAAAACCCACCGAATTTGAATTAAGATAGTAATGTCTTGATGTAAAATCTTGAGGTGCAACATGACAGACAAGGTAAAAGCTGGGGGGTCGAGGTAATCGTCCTAAATCGTCAAGAGGCTTTTAACGCCTTTGACCTTGAGCTTGTAAGGGGTCTTTCGGATGTCCTTGTTGCCACTGCCTTGGCTGGGGGCTTATGACAAAGTTGGTGGAGGTTGTGGCCGTAAAGAATGTCTGCTATACTCTTCTAACATTTATCTGTCTAAAAATGGCATTATATAGAAGGGGAAACTCTGTAGGGAATGTGCGTAAGAATCTCCTTCTCCTTAAAGAGGTGGAGGATAAAAAGTGTACACTGATAACTTGACAGTACATTTAGATGTATATATAATGAGAATGTTGCTTTAAGAGGATGTGCATCTGCCATGAAAAAAACGTTTTTTGCTCTACTCGCGGTACTCTTTCTTTTTATCCAAGCGAATATCGCCCTGTGTCATCCGCATATTTTTATTGATGCGGAGTTGTTGTTTGTCTTTGACGACCGAGGGCTCGCTGGCGTCAAAGAGCGTTGGGTTTTCGACGAAATGTTCAGTCAGAGTCTTCTGGTCGATTTTGATTCGGATAACGACGGCAAGCTGAACAAGGATGATGTTTCCCGACTGCGGGATATTTTTTATGAAAACACTAAAGAGTACAATTATTTTAATATTATAACAATCGATGGTCGTAAATTTCCAATAGAACGTCTGAATAATTTCACCGTTTCCATTGAAGACAATAGAATAGTATATGAATTCTTCGTGTCGTGTCCAGTAAGGGTAGAGCCGAACAAAAAGAAAAGAGTAAAAGTACTATTGTTCGATGAAACTATTTATACTCATCTGCTCATTGAAGATTATAAAGTAGATATGAAAAAGAAACCTGACGCCTTCAGTGTGGACATGAAATATGAGATGCTTGATGAGGTGGAAACGCCCCTGGGTTCTCTCGTCCCGGACTCGGTTGTGATTATCTTTCGCAAGAAATGAAACGCCTGGTTTTAATAATTGTCTTGCTTTTTTGTTTCGGCCCCTCTTTTGTGGCGGCTCAAAATCCATTTTTGGATCAAGGCAAGGATAATACCGAAACCGAACGGTCTGAAGAGGGTTTCTCCCCGCCTTCCTTTCTCCAAAAAATTCCGCAGTTCATTGTAATCTGGCAGAAAAAACTAAGAGCCATGATGACAACCTTCGGCCGAGATATCCAGGATCAACCCTTTGGATCCTCATTCTGGTTGTTTTTGTTGCTATCTTTTGTCTATGGTGTTATCCACGCAACGGGACCCGGACATGGAAAAACGGTGGTTGCTTCCTATTTCATGAACCGTCCCGGTACTGTGAGGGATGGTATTCTGATGGCCTATTTGATCGCCTTCTTCCAAGTGGCGTCGGCTGTGGTGATTATTCTATCAATATACATGGTTATGAAAACAGTTAGTATGTCCTCGTTTGAAGAAGCAAGTCCAATACTGTATCAGATAAGTTATTCCCTATTGTGTCTGGTGGGTCTTTACCTCTTTTTTCGGACGGTCTATGAACTTGTCAGCGGCAAACATACAAATAGCACGGGTTCTAACGACCCAGGAAAAAAAGGGGGTGGGTTCATCACCGCACTGGCCGCTGGGATCATCCCCTGCCCTGGGGCAGCGATCATTTTTTCCTTTACAATAATCATTGGTATTCTTGGCACTGGACTTTTGTCGATGGTGTTTGTAGCACTGGGTATGGGGCTGACTATTTCTGTTGCGTCTGTTGTTACCATCGTTTCCCGTCGAGCCATGTTTCACGTTACAGAACGAAATCCGAAGATTTTTGTAGTAGTGTACAGTGTTTTCTCCTTTGCGGGATCGCTATTACTTATTTCAATAAGCAGCATGATGCTGCTCTACTATTTGCGTTAGCACAAGACCGCCTATAAAGACGAGGATATCATCAAGGCAATCCAATATCCAATAGGGTGTCGAAGCAGATGGTGAGATAGTGGATTGTGTGATGCCAAGGTGGAATATTTCAGATAAAGATGCACAAGACTTGTTAGAATTCATCAAAACTCTTAAATAGAGCCTTGGTTACTTGTCAAGCGGTTTTTTCATTCCAATGGTTTCGGTAGTTTTTCCAAGCAATCCCGCACAAAATTACTTTACAAATATTGTTCCTCGTGCCACGCATATCAGTATCACCCTTTTGTTCTTTGTGTCCCATTACGATTTTAGACTCTCCATTTGATGTAAACGTGTGCCAGTTTTTTGTTCGGCCCAAAAGTATTGTTCGGCCCAAAAAGGCTGTTTTGTCCAAAATAGGTTTTTCCGCATACAAAAATTCGTTTTTTTCTTGACATGGTATCTGAATGCAAGTAGTATATCACCATGATATATACCACTGTGATACTCTTCCTGATGTGATTTGATATTTGTGATAATGTCAATGCATCTGCAAAAGCATTCAAAAGATTGAGACGA
>JAUWME010000255.1 GCA_030613285.1 Candidatus Zymogenus sp.
CCCTGGGTGGGTTCGTCAAAGATGAGGATTTCTTGGTCAACAGACAAAATTGATGCGATGGCAACTTTTCTCTGCTCACCGCCGGAGAGCGTAAAGGGTGAGCGATCTTTGAGGGCATCGTAATCAAGATTGACAAGTTCCGCAGCTTGCCTCACCTTTGTATCGATCTCCTCTTCAGTTAATTTTTCGGTCAATTTCTCCTTTTTGTGTCTCAACCCAAACTTCAGCTCGTTTTCGACATTCATCTCAAAAAGTTGGTGCTCTGGATATTGAAAAACCAATCCCACCCTCTCTGTGAGGACTCCGCTTTTCTTTGTGCTCGACCCAACGACAAAATCTCCCACTTGAACGCTGCCTGCCGTGGGGATGAGGATGCCGTTGATATGAAGCGCTAAAGTTGTTTTGCCGGAGCCGGTCTCACCGATGAGGGCGATAAACTCCCCCGCATCAATCTTGAGATTTACCCCAGAAAGCGCTTCCTTTTCAATGGGTGTCCCCTTGTTGAAAAGCTGGTAAAGTTCTTTAATTTCGATAAGCATAAAGTTTTAAGCCAATACCTTAAACACGATATAGTTGGACCTCACCCTTTCTGCAACCTTGATGCCCAAAAGCATTCCGGGGAGAGCCTTCATAACAGATTTATTGTCCACCTCCATTGTTTTAACAACTTCTGTAAAGTCTGTGGAACCGCCCTTGTAGTGGAGCTCATCGCCTAAAACAATTTCGCCGGTTACATTGATGGCGGCAACACTCGGCTTTGCGAAGTATTTGACTATCTCACCTACCTTTACTTCTTCAGACATCGATTATCTCCCAAAGGTTTCACAAAATCGATATAGATATTCATCTCTCCCCTTTTGTTTTACTATAAAATTTCTTTACCCTAACAATAGAATAGTCAAAATATTTTTTATTCAATACCGAGACACCGCCTTTTGAGCAATAGCAATCTAAACCGCCCCGAGGGCATTTAAAATTCCCTTGGTCAGGTCGGGTATCTCTCTGTCGGTAATCGTCCTCGGATCAATGATTATCCTCTCTTGGGCAATGCGGGCGATGATTGGCGGGGCTTGGGCTCTCAAACGTTCTTCGAGCTTTGAGGAACTTATCTCAAGAGGAAATATTAACACTACCTTTGTGGGAATATCCACCGTGGGGAAAGACCCTCCACCCGACTGGGAAGAATCATCAGCGCTGATTACATCAAACCCAGGATGCGGCACGCTGTTTACCCTCCTTACAATCCTCTTTACTCTTGCCTGTGTCTTTTCGTACGGCATGGTAATCATCGAAAGGGCGGGGATCCTCTTTACTGCGATTTCAACATCTTTGTAGATGAGCAGCGTTGCCTCTGCCGCTGCAAGGGTAAACTTGTCGATTCTAAGTGCCCTATTCAAGGGGTTTCCCTTTATCTTCTCTATGATGTCCTTTTTACCCAAAATGAACCCGGCCTGTCCACCACCAAGGAGTTTGTCTCCAGAAAATGTTACAATGTCAACACCGGACTCCACAGTCTCGATGACAGTGGGTTCTTTCGGAAGTCCGTACCGAGAGAGATCCATCAGGCACCCGCTCCCCAGGTCTTCCACGACGGGTATCTTATATTTTTTGGCAAGAGCGACAAGATCAGCGGCGGAGACATCTTCGGTAAACCCTACAATCCTGTAGTTTGACGTGTGCACCTTTAAGATCATTCCCGTTTCCGGCCCGATGGCGTCCTCGTAGTCTGAAAGTCGGGTTCTGTTTGTTGTCCCCACCTCAACAAGCTTTGCACCGCTTTTTTCTATGACGTCGGGAATGCGAAATTCGCCCCCAATCTCCACAAGCTCGCCTCTGGAGACGATGACCTCTTTTCCCTTTGACAGGGTATCTACAGTGAGCAGAACGGCGGCAGCATTGTTGTTTACAATCATAGAAGATTCTGCCGTGGTGATCTCCTTTATCAATTTAACGATGTGATCGTAGCGAGACCCCCTTTCGCCCTTTTCAAGATTATACTCAAGGTTTGAATAGCCCTCCGCTACTCGCATGACATTTTCCAGAATATCCCTGCCAAGGGGCGCCCTGCCAAGGTTTGTGTGAAGGACAATCCCCGTGGCGTTTATGACAGGTTTCAACATCGTTTTGTGGGTACGCAAAAGCCAATCATCTATGAGCGAGATCAAAGATGGTTCGGTTGTATCGATATCTTCGTCGTCAGAGAGCATCCTTTCTCTGGTAATGGAGATTGCCTCCCTAACGGCTTTTGTTACTACCTTCTTCGAGTATTGATCTACAAGGTCTCCCACTTTTGGGTTCATAAGAAGTTTATCTACGGCAGGAAGTGAGGATAGTTTTTCCTTTTGTTTGGAAGAATCTCCCTTTTTTTTATTGGCTTTTTCTGTCATGAAGATCACCTATAATTTCTAATTTGTAGTTTATAACTTACAATTTCTGATTTCGACTGCATGATTTCTACTTTCCAATTTCTAAAGAAAATGCTTTTCCAGACCCCACCCAAACCTGTTTTGATGCTATTATACAGTATAAATAGTCTGTTTTTCAAGTAAAATCAAGAAATTAGTGTTGCGAAGCGCCTCGTTGTCATGTTATAAGGGTTTTATGACTCAAAGTATTGTGTTTTTGGGCCTTGGAGCGAACATTGGCAACAGGGTCAAGGCGTTGAAGGAGGCCGAGAGGTTAATATCAGAGATAGATGGCATTCTCGTCGTATCATCGGCCTCTCTCTACGAAACAGAACCGGTGGGCATTGTCGATCAGCCGAGTTTTATAAACAGCGCCTTAAAGATAAAAACCGCTCTCTACCCTACTGAACTGTTAGGAAGGCTAAAGGAGATTGAGAGGGAAATGGGTCGGGTTGATACTATCCGCTGGGGGCCGAGGATTATCGATATTGATATCCTCCTCTTCGGCAATATTGTAATCAACAAGAAGGGTCTTACAATTCCGCATCCCGAAATGGCAAAGAGGGCCTTTGTGCTCGTTCCCCTGTCAGAGATTGCCCCGAATGTTATCCACCCGGTTTTGGCAAAGAGCATCCGGGAGCTTGTTGACGATTTGGGGGATGTTACGGATGTAAGGATGTGGAAAGGAGATCGTGACTAATTTCAAACCACTTGCTGGTTTGCGCTATCAAGAGACTGGTTTACTCCACATCTAATAGTTTAACCAACCTTTCAATCCTCTCCCCATCTTCAAATAAGAGCCTGCACGTCCCGCAAGGGGATCGCAGGAGCAGCTCATCTCTCAACGCTGCCGGTCTTTCGTTGAGGAGTTCCCACAAAGCCCTGGGGCCTTTTGTGTAGAGGGCAATGATAAATGGGTTGGTATCGTATTTTTTGATTAAGGTTGTTAGGCTCGACTCGTTCAGGTTCCCAAGATAGAGGGGGTGTTTGCCCTCGATGTTTGCGGCCTCCCCGCAACAGGCAAAAACATCACCTCCGGGCATGATGAAGGGCGTCCTGAGGGAAAGGCAGGGTACGGCTGGATTTTTATTCGGGAACTCTTCAGGATTCATCTTCTCGGTAGCCTCGCCGATGTACATAACGGGCGCAAACTGAATTACTTTGATATCTGGAAGTCCCGCATTTTCAAACCACTGTTTCATGCTCTCTTCGGTGTCTCCCACTTTCATCGTTGCCCTTACAAGGTAGGGAATATTTAAAGACTCCGCCGCTTTTACAGCATTGACGACGTTTCTCACCGGGATGAATTCATCGTGAAAGCTATCTGCGGAAAACCCAATGCCGATGCAATCGGTGAAGTCCTTGAGGACACCCTTTGCAACATCGATGGACTTTGCCCAAAAGGCATTTGTTACTATTGTATAGGGGGTGTCGATTTCCCGCAATCGATCCACAGCTTTTTTAAGGAGCGGTTTTACAATGAAGACTTCTCCGCCGGTAAGCCCCACGGCCTCAATTTCCGGCGTCTTTTCAATCTCGTCGATGTAGGTGTCTATTTCATCGGTGGTAAAGTCGGAGGCCGTTTTTGATCCTGATTTCAATTTCGATTTGTCTTTTGATGGCCATGCGCCGCAGTGCCTGCATTGGGCGTTGCAACGGCGGGTAAGGAGAAATGATATTGTGAGATGTTCCATCAAATTCAACTTTCGGGGATTTTTCATCCCTCGATTGGTTTATCTATTTTACTTTATTTCTGAGTTGGGGAGGGAGATAATCATTGAAAATGGAAAACTTGTGCTCCACAAAGCGAATTGACTTGATCTTTGTAAACACCATCCTTCCATCAATCTCCTCTGTCCAGTTTAGACCCTCTGGAAACATACAGTCCTGATAAAAACCCGGCCCCAACGGCGGGAGGATAACTTCGGCCCCATCGCTACCCCCCTCGTCAGGAACCCTGACCCCGCTGTATTTACACCCCTTCACGGTAAAAAATCTTGCCTGCCAGTAGGCCGGAGAGGTCTTGTCTTCGCTCATGGTGTAGTCCGGCCCGGCGTAGATTGTCATCGAGCATGGGACAAAATCACCAAAAGCAG
>JAUWME010000435.1 GCA_030613285.1 Candidatus Zymogenus sp.
TTTCATTCTCATATTACTTATCGATGCTTCCATAATGCTGATAGATCCCAGTATCACCTCAAAAATGTTTGGGGGTGAATATGAATTTTTCCTTCCAAAACGAGTCTTTGAAATAACTCTCTGACCTGTTAAACTATAATCAATGAGATCACTTGCTATTTTTACATTAGAAATCCTCGGACAAATATCAACGGCAATAATATACTCGGCCCCAAGCTCCCTCACAACTCCAACAGGAACCGGATTTACCACTCCACCATCCACCAGCAGCATCCTATTTACCGGCACTGGCTTAAATATTCCGGGAATGGAAATCGAGGCCCTTACTGCATTCACAAGATCCCCACTTTTCAATATCACCTCCGCCCCGGTGTAGTAATCCACAGTTACACACGCAAACGGAATATTCAAATCCTCAATTTTCGTCCTTCCAAGATTGTCCCTCAAAAACCTCTCAATCTTTTTCCCCTCAATAAGCCCATTCTTGGGTATCACAAAGTCAGCAAACTTTAAGGATTCCCAACTTGTCAAAGACTTGACAAAATCCATTAGTTGATCAATCTTACCTGCTGCGAAAAATGCCCCCACAAGAGCGCCAACGCTGGTGCCGGCAATAAACTCAATCTCAACCCCCGCCTCCTTAAGCACATTCAAAACACCCAGATGGGCAAGACCACGAGCCGACCCGCTCCCCAAAACAAGCCCCACTTTTTTTTGTCCAATATACGGAATACTATTTATAATTCTATTAAATCTTTTTTTGAAACTCAACAACGTTTTTCCTTTTTTAAAACCATTTTCCACAACATTTCCCGAATCCTTTTCGCCTCCACCTCATCTATACAATTGAAAAGCAAATATTTCCAAAGTAGCTTAACTACTAAATTTATTACATTTTTACCGATTTGTCAACGTAAATGACAACACAAGGGGACTGGGATTATTTTATGATTGGGTTTGGTTGGATTGAATAACTGGAATGTTTATGATGATTGGAGAGCTGGGGCGCAGGGAGGGTTTGCCGATTGCGGGACTTGTAGGGTTGGTTGTTTGTGTGGGTTGGAGGGTTGTCTGTTTTTGGGGGTTGGGCAATTTGCAGGGGATGGCATTGCTGATTATTGTAAAAACTTAGATCAAAAAGGAATTTTCTCAATTTAAGTTCCATTCAGTGTTACAAAAAAATAAAATAATTCTTTTAATTTCATTTTTTTTGTGGTATAATTAGCACTCTACTCGGTTGAGTGCTGACAAAAAACGTTAAAAAGGGGGTAATACTATGAAAGGGTTACCAATAAAGACAGATTCACAATCTCTCTACATGAACGAAATAAACCGCCACCCACTCCTTACCAGAGAAGAAGAATTCGACCTGGCAGTAAAGTGGCAAAAAACCGAAGATATCGAGGCCGCCCACCAACTTGTCATCTCAAACCTAAGATTCGTCGTAAAAATCGCCCACGAATACAATGACTACGGCCTAAAACTAATGGACCTCGTTCAGGAAGGAAACATCGGCCTCATGCAGGCTGTCAAAAAATTCGATCCATACAAAGGATTCAGATTAATATCTTACGCCGTCTGGTGGATCCGGGCATATATCCAAAACTTTATCATCAAATCTTGGAGTCTGGTCAAAATCGGTACAACCCAGGCACAAAAAAAACTATTCTACAAAATGAAAAGTACCAAACGCGCTCTCGGTATCGACATCACAAAAGAAGATGATATCTCTGCCATTGCAAAAAAGTTGGACGTAAAAGACGCTGTCGTAAGAGAAATGGACCAAAGACTCTCGGGTAGAGATCTCTCACTAAATAACACCATAAACAACGATAACGAAACTACATATATCGATTTCATCTCAGAAGACCCAATTCAGGAATCAAACCTCATCGAGGAAGAAGAAAAACAAATCCTCTCAAAAGAGATTAAAGATGCCCTCAATGTACTAAATGAAAAAGAAAAATATATAATCAAGCATCGTGTAATGTCACAAAAACCAAAAACACTACAAGTAATTGCCGACAAATTCGGTGTTTCCAGAGAAAGAGTTCGTCAAATTGAGGTCGGTGCATTAAAAAAACTGAAAAAAGTCCCGGCAATCGGTATTTATGCAAATAATTGAAAAAAAAGTTACAAAATCTATTAAATATCAATATTTTTCTTTACACAAATAATGTGGTGTGATAATATTATCCTATCAATATAGAAAATATTGGTATATCCTTGTTTTGCATACTTTGCAAAAAAGTGACCTGTTAAATCCTTTTCAATGGTGATAAAAAATGAGACAAAAAAGAAACAAATACCAAGCAAATATTAACCCAAAAAAGGTATCAGAAAGACTTAACGAACTAATCAAAAGAACCGGCCTAAAACAATACCAGTTCGCAGAGAAATGTGATATCACAGCAGCAGCGCTCTCCACATATCTCAACAAAGAAAGAATCCCCGAATCTGCTATCCTTGCAAGAATAGCAGACTTCACCCACACATCCATGGAATGGCTGCTCACCGGGAAAACCGTAAACGAGCAAATTATGGAAAAAGGTGAAGAATTCAACGATCAGGTGCTCAAAGATATGGCCGACGAAATCGAAATCTGGAGAGAAAAAGCGCTGGAAGCAGAAAATCTCCTCAGATCAACTCAAGAAGTCATGACAGTTATGGAATCTGGCGGTGATTACGGAAATGCCGATCCAGAAAAAATCAATCCTGACGAAGTCTCACTCCTTTC
>JAUWME010000399.1 GCA_030613285.1 Candidatus Zymogenus sp.
CTCTCACCGTTGCTCCTGCTGACCTCAATCTTTGTGGGGATTTCCATGGGAAGACCAATCCTCTTTAAACAGGAACGCCCAGGATTTGGAGGGAATCCATTTTCTATCTACAAGTTTCGAACCATGACCGAAGCGATAGACAAAACCGGAAACCTCCTTCCTGATACTGAACGGCTTACTTTTGTGGGCAAGGTCTTGAGGACGACAAGCATTGATGAACTTCCGGAACTCATAAATGTCTTAAAGGGTGACATGAGTCTTGTGGGGCCCCGCCCCCTCTTGATGGAATATCTCCCCCTCTACAGCAAAGAGCAGGCGAGACGCCACGACGTAAGACCGGGGATTACGGGGCTTGCCCAGATAAAGGGGAGAAACGCCATCGACTGGGACGAGAAGTTCAAATACGACATCTTCTACATCGATAATCAAAGCCTAACCCTCGATTTGAAAATCCTGTTAGGGACGCTCATCTCGGTCATTGCAATCAAAGGAATCAACAGGGGGGACGGCTCCCCCATGCCAAAGTTTACAGGCAATAAACCATTTAAAACAAATGTGGGGATAAAATGAAGAAAGCAAGGGACATCTGGATATTTGGAGCCGGCGGCCACGGGATGGTCGTTGCCGAGACAGCTTTGAAAAATGGTTTTTTGCTCAGCGGTTTTTTGGACGACGACGAAGGGAAGTGGGGAAAAGATATCTTGGGACTAAAGATTCTGGGTGGAAAGGCCCTCGTAAAACCCGGGGACTACGTCATCCTCGGAATTGGCAACAACCTTCAGCGTCGAAAGGTCGGCCAATTGTTAGAGAAGATGGGCGCTCTGCTCTTTAGTGTCAGTCATCCCAGGGCGTCTATCTCACGCTCATCTACGGTGGGGCCGGGTACTGTGATAATTGGCCATGCAGTTGTAAACGCCGGGGCAGCAATTGGAAAGGGAGTAATATTAAACACCAATTCCACTGTCGATCACGAATGCACAATCGCAGACTTTGTCCACATCGCCCCCGGTGTAAATCTTGCAGGAAACGTAACAGTGGGAGAAAACAGCTTCATCGGGATTGGGGCAAAGGTCATCCCCGGAATAACCATAGGTAAAGATTGCGTTGTTGGGGCCGGTTGTGTTATACTAAAGGATATTGCTGACGGTCAGAAGGTTGGATGATGGCGAATATTTGGGGTTGCCGCATTTATGATTTTACGTTGATCACAATAGCTATATTAAAAAAATTGTAAGGACAAAAGAGAGCGTAGATGAAAAAGAGTGACAGGATATATTTATCTCCTCCGCACATGACGGGCCGGGAGCTTGATTACATCAAGAATGCCTTCGATGACAACTGGGTTGCCCCAGCAGGCCCCGACCTTGTTGCCTTCGAGAGGGATTTCCTTGAATATATCGGCACCGCCTTTGGGGTGGCCCTTGTCTCTGGTACGGCGGCCCTCCATCTGGCGCTCATCGCCGTTGGGGCCAAGGCGGGAGACGAGGTGCTTTGTCCAACATTTACATTTTGCGCCACCGCAACGCCAATCGTACACGCTGGCGCATCCCCGGTCTTTGTTGACTGTGAGGAGAAAAGCTGGAACATCGACCCTGAGCTTTTGGCAAAAGAGCTAAAAAACCTTGCCGACAAAAATAAACTCCCCAAGGCTGTAATCGTAGCGCACATCTACGGTCAGAGCGCGGATATGGATCCGATCATTGAATCTTGCAACCGCTACGAGATTCCGATAATTGAGGATGCTGCCGAGGCCCTGGGGGCAACATACAAGGGAACAATGTGTGGAAACATGGGAGTGTGTGCGGCCTTCTCCTTTAATGGCAACAAGACAATCACCACATCCGGAGGCGGGATGTTGGTCTCCAATAATGAGGAAATAGTTGAAAAAGCGAGGCACCTCTCCACTCAGGCAAAGGACAACGTCCCCCACTACCAGCATTCGAGCATCGGATACAACTACAGGCTTTCCAACATCCTCGCTGCCATCGGCAGGGCGCAAGTTACTGTCATTGACGAAAGGATTTCCCAGACAAGGGAAGTGAATCGAATATACCGAGAGCTTTTGGGCGACATTTCCGGGATAGACTTCATGCCTGAACCTCCGAACACAAGGAGCACCAATTGGCTTACCTGCATTACGATAGACCCCAAAAAGTTCGGCGCCAACAAGGAAGAAATCAGACTTTGCCTTGAGGATGAGAACATTGAATCGAGACCCCTCTGGATGCCGATGCATATGCAGCCTGTCTTCTCGAAGTGCCGCAAAGTGGGTGGGACAGTTTCAGAAGAACTCTTCAAAAACGGCCTTTCACTTCCCAGCGGATCAGACATGACAGGTGAAGATATAAAGCGTGTATCAGAAATTATTACATCTAACATTGATAGAAGATAGAAGTCGATAGAGAATAAAAGCTGATAGAAAAAAGTCAATAGAGGAAAAATAACAACCGTGGCTACCGTAGATATGACACCGAAAAAAAGACAAATTAAAACAAAGAATGTCTATATAATTTTGACCGGAGACATTATCATTCTGGCGCTTGTCAATATATTCGCCTATCTCATCAGGTTTGACGGACTAATCCCCGATTGGGCGTTTGAAGTCTTTATCTTTTCAATATTCCCGATAATAGTCTTAAAGCTCATCACCTTTTACTACTTCAATCTTTACCGGGGGATGTGGCGTTACACAGGAATTGTAGATCTTGGAAATATCTTTTTTGCGTGCTCGGTAAGCTCAGGATTCATCATCCTTGCCATCCTCTTCTTCTTCAGATTCGAGGGCTTTTCTCGTGGGGTCTTCATCATCGACTACCTCTTGACCTTCATCCTAATCGGGGCCTTCCGACTTGCCAAAAGAATATTTTTAAACAGCGGGGTCAATTTCAAGTCTCTTTTTGTAAAAGACAATGACGCCAAAAGAAACATATTCATTATCGGTGCCGGCGATGCCGGTGAAAAACTCGCCAGAGAAATCATCGGTAACAGGAATCTTAAATACAGGCTTGTCGGCTT
>JAUWME010000094.1 GCA_030613285.1 Candidatus Zymogenus sp.
CCAACGACACCGCCAACGCCAACCCACCATGCTTTAGAGGTCCCATCAACAGAATGCACAAAGCAATATTTAGCGCAATTGAGACCGCCCCAATCTTTACCGGAGTTGCTGTATCCTTGGACGCATAAAATGCATTTGCCATGACCCGAACTCCGCTTACTGCCGGAATACCCACCGCAAAAAAAAGAAGCGCCTCCGCTGTCAAAATTACCGATGAAAAGTCGAACTCCCCTCTGAAAAAGAGAACGCTTATTATCGGAACCCGAAGCGCAATCAGCCCCACCGCCGCCGGTATGGTGATAAAAAGCGTCATCGATAAAGAATCGGTAAACGTCTTCTTTAGATCATCGATCCTCCCCTCCGCCACCATCTTCGCCATGCTGGGAAGAACGGCCGTACCAATCGCCACGGCAAATATCCCCAGGGGAAACTGGGCAAGCCTGTCGGCGTAATACAGGTACGATACGCTACCCGGCTCCAAGAGAGACGCCAAAAGTCTAATAGTCACAACGTTCAATTGATATATCGAAGCCCCAAAAATTGCCGGAAGCATCAGCTTCAAAATCGATTTCACCGCAGGATGATTGAAGTTAAAACTTGGTCTGAAAGTAATCCCCCTTTTAAAAAGTGGGCTAATCTGCAACAAGACCTGTAACACACCGCCAATTATCACACCCCATGCCAGCCCAACGATGGGCGTTTTCATTAAAGGGCTTATAAGAAACATCGATGCAATCATCGAGATGTTAAGAAATATCGGGGCAGACGCCGGCGCAAGAAAATGCCTCATGCTGTTTAAGACACCCATGGCAAGAGCCGTTATGGAGATAAAGAAGATGTACGGAAACATTACTCTCGTTAAACTTATCGTAAGTTCCCACTTTTGGATATCCCCCCGAAACCCCGGCGCAAAGATGGCTACTATTTGCGGAGAAAATATTATTCCCAAAAGGACAATGAAAAACAAGACGATACTCAAAATCGTCATGGTAATCCTTGCCACCTCAAAAGCCTCTTCTTTGCCATCGTTTATCAAGTAATCTGTAAACACCGGGACAAACGAAACGGTCATCGTCCCCTCAGCAAAGAGCCTCCTGAGAAGATTCGGGATGGTAAATGCCACAAAGAATGCATCAGCGCCACTTCCGGTCCCAAAAAAGAACGCCATTGCCATATCCCGTACAAACCCAAGGATTCGACTCCCAAAAGTTGCGATACCCACAACACCCGCAGCCTTTACAATTCGAGAATTCTCTCTTTCGCTGTTTTCAATACTCTTTTCCAATTGTTCCTATTTCTCTTTTTTCTTCTATTTTACAATTTTCTTACCAATTTTTCCTACATTTTTTTCTTGACATCTCACCCTCCACAATATATTATGGAAAGTTGTTGTTAATCAAATAAAAAAACAATGGAGGTAAAAGAGCTTGGCAAATCACAAATCCGCATTCAAAAGGATTCGTCAGAACGAAAAACGTCGACTCAGAAACAAGCACGTAAAAAGCACCATGAAAGGATGCATTAAAAATTTCCTAAAATCGATCGATGACAATAATCCCGAAACAGCAAAAGAAAATCTGCACACCGCTATAGTCTCCATCGATTCCGCTGCCTCAAAAGGGATTATCCACAAAAATAACGCATCAAGGAAAATCTCCCGCCTTCAAAAGAAATTCAACACCCTCGAAAGCTCCCCCAACTAAGGGTTGTCACCTATCGGGTTGGTCGCATACGGGGTTGGTCGTATGCGGGGTTGGTCGCATACGGGGCAGTCGTAAGTTGGAGCTGCCGTATGCGGGGGTTAGTTGCAAGTCCGGTCTCTCTATTTTAGTATCGTCCATATTCTAAACTTGTTTTCAGGCTATTCAAATTATTAGTCGGGTCGGCTCATCCTTGAGCCTATCCTCAAAAGCTCCCCCAACAAAAAACTACCGCAAATGGGATTGCCGTATATTGTGGAGGGCGATTTCTGGGTCAGCTACTAACTAATTCTTTCCTTGTCTCTTACCTCGAAGTTCCGAATAGACCACTTGTCAAGTTTGCCACCTGTCGTGGGGGGGTGTTGGATTCGTCATATATCGGTGGGGAGTCTTACATCGATAATCAGACAATTGAGATTTCACCTTCGGCGCATTACAGCCGTTATATCAATCACCATCTTATCCATCACCATCTTATCTTTCAAAGAACTGCTCTTCAACAATGTGTCCAATTCAGAGAGTTTCTTTAATATCTCTCGAAAAGATTTGTGGGAGATCCTCTTTGTCTGGTTTGTGTACTTTCCCAAGGCAAAAGAGGGTATTTTCAATTTTTTTGCCTCGCTTTGGATGTCCCCTCTCCCATCTACCGCTAACTTTAATCCCCAAAGCCTGACAAAATGATAACGAATAATTCCCAGAAGTTCAAAAGCGCTTACCCCACTCACAAGCATTTTGTTAATCATCCTAATCGCCCCCCCGGCATCTCCCACAGATAGAGCATCCGACATCTCAAAGACAGAATTTACCTTGATATTCGGAATCATATCTTCTACATCATTAATTGTCAGCTGTTGTTCATCGCCAAGGTAAATCAGTAGTTTTTCAACCACTGCCTCAACGGCTGAAGAATCATCCCCTAAAAATTCGATTATTGTATTGAGGACTTCGGGGTCCACCTTCTTATTTTCATCGCGAAACCTCTTGGCAACCGATTGTTTTATGTCACCCTCTCTCATCTTATTAAAGACGGCAATGGCCGTTGACTCCAACAATCCCTTGAGCTTTCCCGGTGGCGGTTTTTGGGGAGACTTTCTGCCTCGATCGGCAACGCCCCTGGCCGTGATAACAAGAACCGTAGAATCTGCGGGGTTTTGGGAATAAGCATTGAGCCTTTCAACATCATCTTCCGTTAGCTTCTCGGAGTTTCTAATAACCACCATTTTTTTTGCGCCGCCAACTGCCAACATGGGGAGCGTCATGGCACTGTTGATAACCTCCATTATAGAATCATCACCACCGTAAAAGGTACTGTGTAAAAGCCCCCCTCCCCCATCATCACCGAGAACAGCATCAACAATTTTCCCTTCATACTCTCTGGTCAGAGACTCATTCTCTCCATAAAAAAAATATACGGGATAGAATTTCCCGCCTTTAATATCTTTATCTATTTCTTTCGGATTGTTGTAAATCTTTTTCATTAGGTAATTGCCTGCTCACTTTCCAAGAAGGACATAACATTTTATCGCCAGTGTCAGCTCATCCGCAAATATTTCAAACATCGAATCTTTATTAACATCCATAACAGCACCCCAACATTCCAGCAACCTATAACATACCGGCAACCCCAACATTCCAACAACCTTCAACATTCCAACAACCTATAACATACCGGCAACCCCTCTATTTATTATCTTTTTTTCAGTTGCTGTTCACTTACCTACAACAATATTTACAAGTTTTTTTGGAACTACAATCACCTTTTTTATTTCAACATCGTCGGTGTATTTTTTAACCTTCTCATCCAGCAGGGCCATTTCCTTCGCCTTTTCGTCAGAAATCCCCGCATCTACAACAAGCCTACTCCTCACCTTTCCGTTCACTTGAAGAACAAGGGTAATCTCATCTTCGGTGGCAAACTCTTCGTTATATTCGGGCCACGAAACGTTGACAATGCTTGGGGCGCGCCCCACCGCCTCCCAAAGTTCCTCTGTGATGTGCGGGACAGCAGGGGCCAAAAGGATGATAGCCGTCTCGGCAGATTCTTTGAATACGAGAGAATCGGAATCATTTATCTTCCCATTGCTATTGATATTGTCTCCCGATTTTGGGCTGGATGACTTTGAAAGAAAATAATACATTTCATTTACCAATTCCATCACCGAAGATATAGCGGTGTTAAAATGAAACCTGCTGTCAATATCTTCTGTTACCTTTTTTATTGTCTGGTGCATCTTCCTTCTGAGCTTCTTTGCCTCATCCGATATTTCAGTTTCATCCACAGATACCGACTTTGCCCTTTCAATGATATCCAGATTTTCCATGACCACCCGCCAAAGCCTTCCCAAAAACCTAAAGGAGCCTTCCACGCCTTGGTCATTCCATTCAAGCTCCTTTTCCGGCGGGGAGGCAAAAAGGACAAAGAGCCTTGTCGTATCGGCACCGTATTTCTTTATCAAGTTTGCCGGGTCAACCACGTTCCCCTTCGATTTGCTCATCTTGGCGCCGTCTTTAATTACCATCCCCTGGGTCAAAAGGCGAGTGAATGGTTCTTTGTATTTTATCAGGCCGAACCTCTCCATGACACGGGAGTAAAATCTCGAATATAGGAGGTGCAAAATTGCGTGCTCGATTCCACCGATGTATTGATCTACCGGAAGCCAATAGTCCACCCTCTTTTTGTCAACCATCCCCTTGTCAAAACCGGGAGATGAAAATCTTGCGTAGTACCAAGATGATTCTACAAAAGTGTCCATCGTGTCTGTCTCCCGCTTGGCATCTCCTCCACAGCTGGGGCACTCCACATTAAGAAAAGTCTCATCATCCATCAACGGCGATCTCCCTCCCGCCTTAAACTCCACTTCGGTGGGTAGAACAACGGGAAGGTCTTCCTCAGGAACGGGAACGACGCCGCAATTGTCGCAGTGGATCATCGGTATTGGGGTACCCCAATATCGCTGTCGGGAAATCCCCCAATCGCGAAGTCGGTAATTTACCGTTTTGGTTCCAAGCCCCATCTTCTCCAGATCGGCAACAATACCATCCATAGCCAAGCGATTCTTTGTGCCATTAAACTTATCGGAGTTCATCAAAATCCCATCTTCGACGTACGCCTCTTCCATCTCATCGACGGTTAACTTCACATCAGGGGGGGTAATCACAACGACGATGGGAAGATCGTATTTTTTTGCAAACTCGAAGTCTCTTTGATCGTGAGCAGGAACCGCCATCACCGCCCCGGTGCCATATTCCATCAACGCAAAGTTTGCGGCGTAAATGGGCATTTTTGTCCCGGTGAATGGGTTTTTGCAATACGCCCCGACAAACACACCCTCCTTTTCGTAATCATCCGACGAACGCTTGGTCTTATCAATGACAAGCATCTTTTCTACAAAATTGCTGACACTCTCCTCCTCAGGCGTTCCCTGAGAGAGGGCCGTCGTCAGAGGGTGCTCCGGCGCTAATACCATAAATGTAGCACCAAAGACCGTGTCCTGCCTTGTAGTAAATACACTTATATTGTCGTAATTGGCAACTTTCTTCTCCAATGGAAATATTATCTCGGCGCCATAGCTTTTGCCAATCCAGTTTCTCTGCATTGTCAAGACACGTTCCGGCCAATCGTCGGCCATCTTGTCAAGCCCACTTAGCAGATCATCGGCAAATTCGGTGATTTTAAAGAACCAACCGTTTGTCTCTTTTTGCTTAACCTCCTTGTCGCACCGCCAGCAATTTCCGGCAATCACCTGTTCATTTGCAAGGACGGTTTGGCACGTATCGCACCAGTTGACAAATGACTTCTTCTGATAGGCAAGACCCTCCTCAAACATTTTCACAAACAACCACTGCTCCCAACGGTAATATTCCGGATCGCAGGTGGCAAGCTCTCTATCCCAGTCGTATGAAAAACCCATCTCTTTCAGCTGCTTTTTCATGTAGTCGATATTCTCGTAAGTGAACTTTGCTGGATGGATATTTCTTTGTATAGCGGCATTTTCTGCAGGCATCCCAAAGGCGTCCCAACCCATGGGATGCATGACGTTTAGTCCCTTCATCATCTTGTAGCGAGCCACAAGGTCGGTGATGGTGTAGTTTCTGACGTGTCCCATGTGTATATTGCCTGAGGGATATGGAAACATCTCAAGGATATAATACTTTTCCTTCGTCTCGTCCCTTTTTACTTTAAAGACCCCATTCTCTTCCCAATATTTTTGCCAACGAGTTTCAATCTCGATGGGGGAATATTTTTTTGGTTCTACCATACGGATTTTCTCAAAGCTCCTTTTCAATATTTCAAAATCGATTTAAGATCAATAGTTAGTTTCGACTGAATATAGTCAGTTTCTCTTTGTCTATTAAAAGATTTTATTTATCATATCTTCACACTTTTTGCAAGAATATTGTATCCTTATTAGTATACTCTGTGGAAAAAGATTTTTTGCTTGACAGAGTTTTGTTAAAATTCAACCAATCCCATAAAGATAAAGACCGAGGATTGAAATCAATCTTCGGTCTTATCTAATCAATAGAAATCCTAAGTTTTTAGAATACAGTTTCTTCTTGGTTTTTTACTTCTTCTTTAGGCTCAATATTTTTCTTGCTTCATCAGGTGTAGCAACCTCCCTGCCGGCAAGTTTTGCAACCTCAACACACCACTCCACCTGCTCCCAACTACCCTTGGCAAGCTCACCATCAGGCATCTTGGTATTATCCTCCAGCCCAACCCTCATGTGACCGCCGTTGACAACAGACGTCATATTAGCCTTAAACTGGTTAGGGCCAACCCCACAGACGCTGTACGTTGAATTTTCCGGTAGCCTCTCCTGAATTGCCGCAAACATTCCCGGCTCATACGGAACGCCACCGGCAACACCAAAGACCATCTGAAAATGCATCGGCTCTTCAAAGATTCCCTGTTTTCTGATAAGGAGCACATTGAAAAGCCCGCCCATATCATACACCTCAAACTCCGGCTTCACCCCGTTCTCTTTCATCTTGCCATTAAACTCAATCATCATGGCAAATGTGTTCTCAAAAACTATCTCCATAGGAACCTCTCCGGTCTTCCAGTTTGCGATGCCAAAGTTCATGGAGTTTGTATTGAGACTTGCCATCTCCGGCTTAAAAACTTCAATGGGACGAATCCTCTGCTCTTGGCTGACCCAAGGGCCGATGGCAGAGCTCATGTTGAGTATTATCTCTGGACATTTATCCCTGATGGCGTCAATGGTGGTTTTTATCTTGTCAATCTCGTGTGTTGGAGCGCCGTGCTCCGGGTCCCTCACGTGGATGTGGACAATTGAACCGCCGGAGTTGTATACTTTTAGTACCTCGTCAGCAAACTCCTCCGGTGTGTACGGCACATTCGGGTTCTGCTCTTTTCTGGTTGCGGCGCCTGTCAGTGCCGCCGTAATGATAACCTTATCGCTCATCTAAAATCTCCTCATTAAAATATTTTTCAAAAGAACCTTCGCTGCCAAAAACAGATTGACTTGTCAGTCAAGTTTTGATTTTAATAACAAATCTTTTTTATGTCAAGAAAAATATTTTGTGATCGATTTTCACCAGTTGTGGCAAATTTGAAACAAGATTATTGCCACCATTAAACTGCTAATAAACTAAATTGATTATTAAGTTTTTAATTATTTGATTACTTTTCTCTTGTCGCCCATGGGCGTCATAACAAACTTGCAGAGAGGATCACCCTTACTGACACAAAGCTCTTCCTCACACTCGTAATCCACGTCTAATGCGCCCGAAATGGCGCCCGCTGCCATCCCGGCAGAAAGAAAACACGTCACTGTACCGGGAATCTTACCCCCATGAAACTCCTTAAAGCCAGCAGACTCCCACGTATTAGGATACTCGATGGCCGCCTTACCTGTTGCTTCATCGTATTCTACATTTATTAACTTTCCCCCCCCCAGGG
>JAUWME010000009.1 GCA_030613285.1 Candidatus Zymogenus sp.
GTATCATAATAGCTTCTACCTAAAAACAACCAACAACGCCAACTGAACCAAAGTATCACAAACCTTAAACCATTGCTGTAAAATCACCTCCCGCGACAACTCCAAATAAAAGATTTGCCAAATTTATAGAATCTTATACAATAAAATAGATATTTTCTGCATAATTAGACATATTTATGTTGTATTTTTATTTCATTTAAGATATTTTAATTAAATATATTGAACAAATAATTTAACGGGCCATTTCCTGTGATTATAATAAGGACATTTATTGTCGCCCTCGTAATCATTTTGGGCAACCTCCTCTTTGTTGCCTACGCCGCCGACATGAACCCCCTCTCCACAGAACGGGCGGAAACTATCGGAGAGGGGAAACTGCGATTTTCTGTAGAAGGAACTGTGGACGCCCTTGACGATGGCACGAAACTCTACCACACCCCGGCAATCAGCTTGATCCTTGGCATTGCCGAAAACGCCGACCTGATCCTGAACTTCGGCGGGCTTCTTTATAGAACAGGTCACAATTTTAACGATTCCCTGGGCCCTGGTGATCTCACTGTGGGACTCAAGTCCACGCCCATCAAAGGGGATTGGGGTTCACTCGGTTTTCTGATATCCACAAAGCTCCCAAACGCAAATGACAAAGACGGGTTGGGAACCGATGTTCAAGATTTCCATCTCGTGGGACTTTACTCGGTACTGCTTGAGTCTCTTCGTTTAAACTTCAACGTCGGGCTTCACGTCATCGGCGACAACACAGAAAGGCGAAAGTACCACTACCTTTTTGCCTACGGCGCCGGCTTTGAGTATATGGTAACTGAGCGTTTTTCCATCATCGGTGACGTCTCCGGCACAACCGGCGGAGACGATGATTTTGAAACAAGTACCGCCACCCTCGGTTTCGTAGCACCCTTGGCCTGCGGCTGGGAGTGGGGAGTTACCGGCTCTGCTGGCCTCACGTCAGAAAGCTCCAACTGGTCGGCGGGTCTTCACGTCTCAAAAACATGGAATTTAGATCGATTTGGTTCGGACAAACCATCATCCTCGGAGAAGGATGCTGTAAAGTTGAACCTCTACCCATTCCCCCTATCCACCGATGAGGCAGGAACAATTCGGGAAGGCAGCCTTTACGCCGCCATGACCCTTGGGGTAATGAGTTTTGATGACGACAGCATCATCTACACAGCCCCCAGCCTTGATTTACGCTACGGCCTGGGCAAAGGGGTCGATGTAGAAATAGAAATCCCCTACACCTTCCTTGATGATTCCAAAATATATGGCGACACTGACGGTCTTGGTGAGATTCGTGTGGGCTTTAAAATTTCCCCGTGGCAATTTCATTTGGGTGGTGATTTTCGTTTCGGTGTTCTAAACGAGATAAAGATGCCAGCCATAAATGACCGAAAAGGTCTGGGTCTAAAAGAGATGGATTACATGGCGTTGTTTCTGACTTCCGCCACCTTCGGAAGGTTTGTCTCTCACGTAAATCTTGGGCTTTCCACTGAGGGGAACCCTGAGGCTGAAAGCTCCCAGAACGACTTTTTTATAGTAGGCTCCGGCGCGGAGTTCGCATTTACCGACTGGGGCTCCATCTACGGAAATGTTTCCGGGAAGATTGGCTATCCTGACGAGATGAACAGCTTTCGTACCGAGGGCGGTTTGAGGTTTCTCATCAAAAAAAGTCTTATCCTCTCCGTGTCTGGCGGGAGTGGCTTTGAGGAGGTCGACCCGGACTGGATTGCAAACTTTGGTCTCTCAATTCCTTTCGACTTTTGATGAGCCTGCTGACCTGCCCCTAATACCGATACCACTCTTTAAGTTAGAAACAATGTATGATTATTGTTTTGAAATGAAATTTTTGTGTCAAGTATAATTACTGCAAACTCAATTCTTCTTCAGGATAAAAAGCATCAAAAATGGTCTAACTTATCTCATATTATAAAGCGTAGTGTTTAATAATATGTTTATCATTTTTGGAAAATACGTGAAAACAAATAACAGGCACTCACATCATTTGTAAGTGCCTGTTATTCTTTTAAATTATGGTAGCGGGGGCAGGATTTGAACCTGCGACCTTCGGGTTATGAGCCCGACGAGCTACCGAACTGCTCCACCCCGCGCCTTGAAAACCTGATTTGTAAATTGTGAATATATCAATCCAACACTATCATGTCAACAAAAATGTTACTTTTAAAGCAATTATAATAAATTCTTCTTTTCCAACAGAAAACATTCCCCTCTTCCATTAGAAACCATTTAAGAATTCTCTATCTTCTCGGATCCTTGAACATCTTCTTTGTTGATCTCTTCATCTATACTGGAGATCCCCTTTTTAAAATTCTTAATTCCTTTGCCAAGAGAAGACCCAATCTCTGGAAGTTTGCCTGCCCCAAAGATCAGGACAGCCAGACCAAGAACAATCATAAGCTCTGTCATACCAAGTCCAAACATTATCTATCTCCTTGAAAAACAATGGTTTTTTCAAGCTAATCCCGACAGCCCCAACAACCCCGACAGCCCCAATTGCCCCACAGTTACCCCAGCAACCCCAGTAGATTTTATTGCGGGATCAGCTCTATAATGTTCATTAGAAGAGTAAAGTATCATAGATGAATTAAAAAAGCAAGGATATAATAATGGAATATTGAACTATCCTACAAAACCTCGTTTTGTTAAATCACCTTCACTCTGCCAAAAGACTCAAAAGTCTATCGGAAATTCTTACTATCTTCCCGCCACCTTCAACCGCCGCGTGGATTGTATAACCTTCGGCGTGGAATTCATCAGTGTCTGCATTTACAATTTCATATTCCATTTTTAGACTTGCCTTTTTAATGAATCCAAGCCATGTCCGTATCTTGATCAATTCATCGTAAACCACAGGTGCGCTGTACTTGACCTTCACTTCTGTGACGGGATAAGATACCCCGGATTTTTCTACCTCCTTGTAAGGTATCCCCAATTGCCTCAGAAACTCTGTCCTTCCAATTTCGAACCAACGAAGATAGTGGGCGTAGTATGCAACCCCCATCGGGTCGACATCGGCAAACCTGACTCGAATTTCAAATAAGTTTGTATAACTGATTGGCTTCATATTCCTTATCCAAAAAGGTTTTTCATAAGCGTGTGACCGTTGTTAATTAAAAAACCAGACTTTTCACAAGATGCTTCGGAAAAACCCTCCACATTGTTCGCCAATATTTGTTTCCCAAAAAGCGAGAATGGAACAGGTTTGGAAGTGTGAGTCCGTATCCCCACAGGCGTATGATGATCTGGAAGGAGCAGAATCCTGTATCTCTCAAATCTCTTTATTCCATCGAGTATGGGGCCAACGATGAATTTATCAAACTCTTCGATGGCCTGTACCTTTAAAGATGTGTCGCCCATATGTCCCGCCTCGTCTGGTGCCTCAACGTGAAGATAGACAAAATCAGCCCCAGTCGATAGGATATTTAATGCAGCATCTACCTTTCCGGCGTAGTTTGTATCTATCCAGCCGGTTGCCCCTTCCACCTCGATTACAGAAAGCCCCATTAAAACTCCAAGCCCCTGTAAAAGATCGACAGCGCTTATGACAGCACCATTGAGTTTTTTACCTTTTACGAAAAGCTCGCCAAAGGCAGGAAATGTCGGCTTTTTCCCCTGCCCCCACAACCAGAGGGAATTTGCAGGGTTGACCCCCTTTGAGATTCTTGCTTCGTTTACAGGGTGCTTTGGCAGTACCTTTTGGGAATCTTTTATTATTTTTAAAATTCTGCCGGCGCCATCACCATGGGGGAGATACATCCCAATTTCACTCCCAAGGATGTCGTGGGGTGGCGTGGTTACGATCTCGTCTTTACCATTTTTCCAGACCATGATGTGGCGGTAGCTCTTTCCCGGATAAAATGAGAACTCATAGTTTCCAAACTCCCGCTGGATGAACTGGACGATTTTGGCAGATTCTTCTGTGGTGATATACCCCGCGGAGTAATCCACCATCTTTTGTCTGCCGCCGAGATTGCTGCCAAGTGTAACCAGATTCATCCGAAATGCTATATCTGAAGATTGCAGTTCGATCCCCATGTTTGCCGCCTCGATGGGTGCCCTGCCCGTGTAATATTTACTTGGGTCATATCCCATGATGGACATATTTGCAACATCGGAGCCGGGCTCAAAACCATCTGGGATGGTCTTTACCATTCCTGATGTGCCACCCTTCGCAATTTTGTCCATGTTGGGCGTCTCGGCATATTGCAAGGGTGTTTTGTCGCCCAGCTCCTTGATTGGTTCATCTGCCATACCGTCGCCCAAAAGAACGATGTGCTTTGTACTTTCCATAATTTGTTTGTCTCTATTATATATATTAGTGTCTTTGCGAGCCTGACGAAGAAATCCTACTATTCTGTCATTTCCAACTTGATTGGGAACTTAGAATGATATCTACTGGATTCCCGCTTTCCAAGGGAATGACAAATAGTGCTTTGCCCCCTTCTTTTCAATAGTACTGTCATTCAAGAGCGACCGTTACTCCACCTTGTCATTGCGAGCGACCGTAGGGAGCGCGGCAATCTCTTTTTCCACCGTTGCCAAGAACAATAAGCATATTGAGATTGCTTCGTCACTTCGTTTCTCGCAATGACATTAATTTTCGCGTAACAATCTCAATGACTTACAGGCCCATTGCTTCAAGAACTTGTTCAATATCAGGTGAGACAGAATGAGTCTCTGGGGCCACGCCAATTGCGGTATCTGGGTCTTTGAGGCCGTGGCCGGTGAGTGTACAGACAATTGTATCACCGGGTTTGAATATCTCCTTTTTCTTTATTACCCCCGCCACCGACGCTGCAGAGGCTGGCTCACAGAAAATCCCCTCTTTTAGAGCGATCATGCGATAGGCCTCAAGTATCTCGTCATCTGTAACCGTATCGATAAGCCCCCCCGATTCGTCTCTGGCCAGTTCTGCCCTCTTCCACGAAGCGGGGTTTCCAATCCTAATTGCTGTTGCAATGGTCTCCGGGTTTTTGACAATTTCCCCCTTGACTATGGGCGCTGCCCCCTCCGCCTGAAAGCCCAACATCTTTGGAAGTTTTTCAAAAACTCCTTCAGCGTGATATTCAGTATATCCCATCCAGTATGACGTGATGTTTCCCGCATTTCCCACAGGCAGCGCATGGTAGTCCGGGGCGTCTCCCAAGACATCCACCACCTCAAATGCGGCGGTCTTCTGTCCCACAATCCTATGCTCGTTTAGGGAATTAACCATTGTAATGGGGTAGTTTTCCGAGATGTCTCGGACAAGGGCGAGCGCCTCATCAAAGTTCCCTTTTATCTCGATAACCTTGGCCCCGTGCATGACGGCCTGAGAGAGTTTCCCCATGGCTATTTTTCCCTCAGGAATGATGACGTATGCACTGAGTCCAGCCTTGGCAGCGTAGGCAGCCGCTGATGCCGAGGTGTTTCCGGTGGAAGCGCAAATCACCGCCTTTGAACCCTCCTCTACGGCTTTGGTCACCGCCATTGTCATCCCCCTGTCTTTGAAAGAACAGGTGGGGTTGAGACCATCGTACTTGAGGTAGAGTCTAATATTATTATCGCTATCTTCGGAGCTCTGTTTTTTTGTACCAAAGATTTCTTTTACAAGGTTCTTGGCCAAAATCAGGGGCGTGTTTCCTTCATGGAGGGTAACAATATGCTTCCTATTTTTAACAGGCAGCCTCTCCCAATATCTATCTATTAAACCCGAATATTTAGCGCCACTCATCTTTTCTTCCCCCACGCTTTATTGTTGTATCCTCCACCCTGTAGAAAATAGACGGTTTGCTGATAATATCAAGTTTGTCAATCTCGTCAAAGGCTTTACGAATATCACTCTCTTTTGCCTCGTGGGTCATCATTACCACCGGCACATCTTCTTCGCCCGCTCCCCTCCCCTTCTGGATGACAGAGGCGATGCTGATATTTGCATCCCCCAAAATCCCCGATATTTTTGAAAGGACGCCGGGTTTATCCAGCGCTGAAAATCTGAGGTAGTAATTGGTAACGATATCGTCCATCGACTTTGGCGTTACTTTTTTAATATCCGCGTAATCAAACGAAAGTGGCGGTACCCTCTTTTTTCTCCCGGATATGACGTTTCTGGAAAGCTCGATGATGTCAGAGACCACGGCAGTCCCCGTGGGCATCATGCCAGCCCCTTGGCCGTAGAGGAGAATTGTCCCCACGGCCTCTCCCCTGATGTAGATTGCGTTGAGGTTAAAATTTACGTTGGACAGCAGATACCTAAAGGGTATCATCACCGGGTGAACCCTCGCCTCCAAGCCATCTTTTGTATCTTTTAGGATGGAAAGCAGTTTTATCTTGTAGCCCATCTCATCGGCAAATTTGATGTCGATGGGATCAACCTTTGAGATTCCCTCGGTGTAGATATCCTCATAATCCACCTTCACCCCGTACGTAATGGGGATGATGATGGCCAGCTTGTGGGCGCTGTCCAGACCCTCAATGTCAAGAGTTGGGTCGGATTCTGCATAACCGAGCTCCTGCGCTTCTTTGAGAGCTTGCGCAAATGCCATGCCGTCTTCGGTCATTCTGGTGAGGATGTAGTTACACGTACCGTTGGTAATCCCGAAGATGAATTCAACCTTGTCTCCCACCAGCCCCTCCTTCAAGGTTCTGATGATGGGGATTCCGCCACCCACCGAGGCCTCAAAATTTATATCAACGCCAACCTCGTGTGCCGCCTTATATATCTCTTCGCCGGCTTCTGCCAGAAGCGCCTTGTTTGCAGTAACAACGTTTTTCCCTGCCCGAATGGCAGACAGCATCATCTCTTCTGCCAGATCGATCCCCCCCATTGTTTCCACGACTATCGATATTTCAGGGTCGTTGATAATCTCATTAATATCGGTGGTGAGAACTGACTTGTCTATCTTCACACCTCGATCCGTACTAATATCGATGTCGCAAATTTTCTCAACGACGATATCATAGCCAAGCCGTTTTTTAATCAAGCTGCTGTTTTCTGTCAGTATTTTTACAACGCCGGTCCCTACGGTGCCGTAGCCAATTAATCCGATTTTTACACAATCCATCTTTTTTTCAACCATCTATAATTCCTTACATTACTTACGAAAAAGCATATTGAGATTGCCTCGTCATTCGTCTGCCTTGACCTGAGGGCATCCTCACTACTCGCAATGACATTAAAAGGGAAATGACGTATAACTATTCTGTCATCCTCAGCTTGACTGGGGATCCAGTATAATAGTTTTTTATATTAGCCTGGATTCCCGCTTTCGCGGGAATGACAGGTGTAGGTAAACCCGCCCGAACCTCTACCGTCCCGATGTCGGGTGACTTCGTTGTATCTCACTGATTTACTTCTTTAGCTCCACGCAGGCATCATCAATCCCGCCGTCACAGGCCTTTTTGAAGTCGGCTTGGGCCTTGCTCGTTTCACTCATGGCCTTGTAGTTAAGCCCCCGGGTATAGTAGAAAAACCAATGCTCCGGATCAATACTGATTGCCTTGTTAATGTCAACCATCGCCTCTGAATAGCTCCCCAGATCCCGGTAAACGTTGCTCCGGCTGTCGAGGGTATAGGGAATCGTTGGGATCTATACGAAGTGAAACTGTGATGTCCTCCAGTGCATTGTCGTACTCCTTCATTTCGTAGTAAACAAAACCCCTGTTATTGTAGGCATAGGCATCATTCGGATCGATACTAATTACTTTGGTGTAGTCAGCAATCGCCTCGTTGTATCTCTTTAAAAAAAAGTATGCACTACCCCTGTTGTTGTAGGCCATGGTATAATTTGGGTCAATGCTTATGGCTTTTGCGTAATACTCAATTGCCTTTTCGTAGTTCTTTTCATCATATTCATCAATTCCTTTGTTGTACCAGTCCACTGCATTCTGGGCGTTGCCCACAACCGGCACCAAAACAAAGGCGCCCACCACAAGCATAATCACGGTTAATCTAAATCTTTTCATCTTTTCTCGCCTGCTTAAAGTTGATTCACTCCTCTTGAATGACATTAAAGGGTGCATGACGTATAAATATTCTGTCATTCCCAACTTGATTGGGAACTTAAAATGATATTTATGTTGTCATTCCCAACTTGATTGGGAATCCAGATTGATATCTACTGGATTCCCCCCCTTTTTCAAGGGGGCAGGCTTTTCCGCGGGAATGACAAATAATGCTTCGTCGCCGTGTTGATTAATATCCTCATCGCAATGACAGTAATGGGAGTTATTTACAATATTTTTTTAATCCCTTTAGTCGCCTGATTGATCCTCTGGGTGTTTTCCACAAGGGCAAAACGGACGTAGCCATCCCCCTGCTCTCCAAAACCCACCCCCGGTGCCACCGCAACCTTCGCCTCTTTTAACAGGAACTTTGAAAATTCGAGAGACCCCATCTCCCTGTATTTATCTGGAATCTTCGCCCAGACAAACATCGTGGCCTTGGGCGAAGGAACTTCCCAGCCCGCGCGAGCAAGGCCATCGATCAGGGCATCCCTCCTCTTTTTGTAGTTGACTTGAATGTCATTAACGCATTTTTGATCTTCGTTTAATGCGATTATTGAGGCGATCTGAATTGGTTGAAATACCCCGTAGTCGAGATAACTTTTCATCCTTGTAAGTGCCGCAATGAGTTTTTTGTTTCCAACGGCAAACCCAACTCGCCATCCGGGCATATTGTAACTTTTCGACATAGAAAAAAATTCAATCCCAACATCCTTGGCGCCCTTAGCCTCAAGAAAACTCGGCGCCCGATACCCGTCAAAGACGATATCTGCGTAGGCAAAATCGTGAATCACAATGATGTTGTTCTCCTTGGCAAAGCTAACAACATTCTCAAAAAAAGACTTGTCAACAACAGTCGTGGTGGGGTTGTGGGGAAACGAAATTATCATCATCACGGGCTTTGGCCAGATAAGTTTCATCGCCGTCATCAGGTCCGCAAAGAAATCTCTATCTGGGGTCAAGGGGATGCTCCTGATATCCCCGCCAGCGATGATTACCGAATAGGTGTGTATGGGATACGTGGGGTTCGGGACGAAGACAGAGCTTCCCGGCTCCACAACCGCAAGCACAAAGTGAGAAAGTCCCTCTTTTGCCCCGATGGTTACGATGACTTCTTCATCAGGATCAAGATCGACGTTATACTCCCGTTTGTATTTATCCGCCATGGCGCTGCGGAGCTTAAAAATCCCTCTGGACGAGCTGTAGCGGTGATTCTTTGGATTATTGGTGGCCTCAATGAGTTTTTCCACGATGTGAGGCGGTGTGGGCTTGTCGGGATTTCCCATCCCCAAATCGATGATATCTTCCCCTTTTCTCCTCGACTCAAGCTTTAAGGCATCCACCTCTGCAAAGACGTAAGGTGGCATCCTCTTAATTCTATGAAAATCCATATTGTCAAAATCCCTCAATATTTTTTAGCCCCTCAAAAAGGGGCCTTCTAATCGTAGAATATCTATAACATTTTATAATATCACATATTCAAAAAGTGTCAATTTCTTTTCACTCAAACCTAATTCTTCCAAGCACACATACGCCCAAGCCCAATTATCAGCCACCTTTTTCTCTAAAATCTAATTTGTCCCAGCCCCAATGCTTATTCCTCAAGATAGTGGCCATATCCCAGATCGTTGATGATACCTGCAACAATCCTTTTAATTGCCGGTGGGTTTTTCAACCATAACCTAATTAACTCATCTTCTGTGATTTGCTTAACATCTTTCTTACCAGCCATCTCAGAAATCCCCTCAACCACCAGAGCGTGGGTTCTATCCCGAAAGAGGTTTGGAATTGAACTGAGTAACTTTTTGTGAATCGATTCCACGTCTCCATTGGCCCCCAGTCTTTCTTCAACGTAGTTCATCCTGCCGTAAAATTCTTCCCAGAGGTAATTTACCCCCTCCTCCAATCTTTCTGGGGTCATCTTTTCTGGCACAAAAACGGCGTGGGTCGTGTTGTAATGAGACCAATTGCGGTCGAATATCCTTCCCTTCGCCTCAAGTTTATCAAAGAGCGGTGTTTTGGGATACGGTGTCAGGATTAGAAATTCCGGCTCCACAACTTTACTCTTCTCCAAGAACTCAAGGGTATTGTCAAAAATCGATTCATCATCATAGTCAAACCCGAAGATAAATGAACCCATCACCTTTATGCCACTGTCTTGCAGGGTCTTTATATATTCCAGCGATCTTTCGACCATCCCACTGTATGAAGTTATCTCTTTTTTTAGACCGAAGGAGACTGAAGGTCCGATATCGACATAAATTGACCAACAGCCGGATTGTTTTATAAGCTTGACATATTCTTTATCTGCTGCGATGCTGAGAGGCGCCATCCCCGTCCACTCTTTGTCCATCGTTGACATCAACCGAAAAAGCTCCGAAAAATTTCTCTTTTTCAGTAAAATGTTGTCGTCCACAAAATAGACATTTGGAGGCAATGCCTCAAGGTCAGCAACAACTTCTTCAATGGAGCGAATCCGATATTTCTTGCCGAAGTTTTTGGGAACGGCGCAATACTCACAATTGAGCGGGCACCCCCTCGTAATCTGGATGGAGCGGATGGGGAGGTAGTTGTCATCATTTAAGATATCGTAGCGCGGCCGGGGGAGACCCGTTAGGTCAGGCTTATGCTCGCAGATATAGAACCTTTCAGATTTCCCCATCTCAAGATCGGCAAGAAGCCCCTCCCAAATACCCTCCGCCTCTCCCACAACCACAGCGTCGGCGTGCTCGATTGCCTCATCGGGCAAAAGCGATGGATGGGCTCCACCCAATACAACCCTGATATTTTTTTCAAGAAAACCGTCCGCAAGATCGTAGGCATTTTTTGCCTGTGGGGTCATGGCCGAGATAACAGCTATATCGACATCGAGGTCTTCGGGGATAGTCTCCAGACGCCCATCGAAAAATTCGATCTCGTAATTTTCTGGCGTGTTGGCTGCCAATGTTGTCAGCCCCAACGGTGCGATGGATGCCCGATATTTTAGAGGAAGCCCCTCAAAATCTGGAAATATCATCGCCATCTTCTTCACATTACTATTTTTGTCTATTTTCATTTTTTTAAATCCAAGTCAGATACAAAAATTAGTCCTCTTCCTTCCAGAAGGGATAAAACATATACCACTGGTCTGGGTACTTCAAGACAAACTCTTCTATTACTTTGGCAATCTTGTTAACGTTTTTTTCAACATCAATCTTTCTGTTTCCACTCTTTTCAGGAAATATGGGTTCGCAGACAATCGGCTGATATTTTCCATTTTTTTTCAAGACAACAAAAGTGGGGATTATTGGCGCACCGGAAATGTATGAAATTAGGGAAGGTCCGTGGGGAAAAACTGTGTCCCTCCCGAAGAACTTGATTGTAATCCCGTCCCCAACAATGACCCTGTCTCCTTTCATGGCAACAATCTCTCCCGCCCTTAGAAGACGGATGAGCTTTAGAGATGTCTCAAAGTTTTCCCCCATGGGAATACCTTCCACATTTTTTCTCATCCTTGTCTTTTCTCTTGTTTTTTCAAAGGCCTCAAACCTGTCGGGGAGATAGACCATATGTACCTTTTTCCCGTACCGGGCAAGGGCAACTCCCCCCACCTCCCAGCTTCCGATGTGGCCTGTGATAAATATTGCGCCGTTACCTGCTTTGATCGCATTTTCGATATTTTCCCAGCCTATTGGTTCTTCGATAATTTCAATCCTCTTCTCATCCGTAATTGAAGCAACGTAAAATAGATCCACAAATGACTTTGTTACATTTGAAAAAACAGACCACGTAAGCCACTTGAGCTTCCACCAAGGGATCGAATCGTTTAGCGCAACTTTCAGGTTTCCACCAACTGCCCTTCTGAATCTCCTGCCTATTAAATAGTAGAAAAAGGCAAAAGGGTAACGGACAAGGTGGGAGAACCACCTTGGAAAGGTACGCATAAACCAAGGGGTAATTGAAAGGAGAAAGGTTACAATCGGTGAATTGTGGTACCACCGAAAAAATCGGGATTGTTCAGAGCTTTTTTCAATCGTATTTTCCATCCTTTCATGCTAACTTTAAAATGGTAGAAGGTCAAGCCTTTTTAGTGTTGAATCGAAAAACATATCAACTGATCTATTTACATACCAGAAAAGATATGGTACTTTATCTGTACAAGAGAGGTATGAGCCATGAAGAGCAAAATATTAATTGTTGACGACTTGAGGTTTTTTTTGGATGTTCAAAGGTCGATGCTGTCGCAGATCGACTGTGACATTTTAACTGCCCGTTCCGGTCTTGAGGCCCTTAAAATTATCAAAAAGGATAAACCTCAGCTTGTCCTTTTGGATTATGAAATGCCCGACCTTGACGGTGGCAAAACGTGTGAGATTCTAAAAAAAGATCCGCGATATAAAGATATTCCAATCATTATAATCTCAAGTGAGCCGAGTGATGATGCAAAACAAAAATGTATCAGCGCTGGCGCTGACCAATACCTCACAAAACCTGTGGATCAAAAAGAGCTTATTGAGGCTGTAAGTGAACTTTTGAAAGTCAGGAGTTCCCTATATTATCCTCGTGCAACAATGAGGGCCGAGGTTTACGTTAGGTTTGAAGGTGAGGTAAAAAAATATCTCTCGGTGGATATTTCTGTTACTGGCGTTTTTCTTGAGTCAAATGACCCTCTCGCCCCAAACACAACCGTTAGCCTCCACTTTACAATCCCTACGCCAAAAAGGGACGTCAAGGTTCAGACAAGGGTCTCAAGGGTGCTGACTGCAGATGAGATGGAACAATACGGAGTCTTTCCGGGGATGGCAATGGAATTTTTGAATCTTGACCTTGAAGACAGAAAGTACATTGAGCAGTATATTGATAATGCCCTTAAGATGAGAAAGCACGACCTCTTGGACAAAGACAGCAATATTCACTTTATTTAGAGAATCGACATAACGATATTTCTATAAATTGAATTGATTGGAACTAAAGATCCAGAGTCAATATGAATTCAATCTTGACATCGGCAAGATTATAATGTCTTGATGAGATTGATTCTTTCAACTCCAAAATCTTATCCTTTTTTGGGATTTTGCTCCCTTTGAGAGTCATAAATAGGACATTGCCTTTGTCGGTTTTTACCACCTTCATATCATAAACCGTACTATCTATAATCTCACTATCTACAAACGTCTTAGCGCTCCTCTTAATCGTTTCTACAGAATATCGCTCCAACATAAAAAAGCCGACAGGAACCGCTATTACCGTTAGTATTACAACTGATATAATAATTTGGTGAATAGCACGCTTTTTTACCATATTCTCATCGGCAAGAACGGGATGAATCTTCATCATCCAGAAAACTGTAGCGCTGGACAGTGAAATGGAAATCAGGTTGATGAGAAATAGGGTTGTTGCACCAAGGGTCATGTCTAAATTAAATGTCCCAATTCCTATACCAATTGTGCAAAGTGGCGGCATCAGGGCAACAGCAATTGCAATTCCCACAAGAGTGTTACTTATCTTTTTGTTGGCATAACCATAGGCGCCGACCACACCGGAGGCGATGGCAACGATGATATCGAAAAGATCGGGTCTTGTTCGAGACAGGATTTCATTGGAGTATCCCGATATTGGAACGAAAAAGACAATGCCTGCAGAGATAACCACAGAAAGAAATGTACCTCTTAAAATTGAGATTGTGGAATTTTTTATTAGATTCAGGTCTCCCCAGATAACTGCAAGGGAAAACGCCAAGATTGGCGTCATCAGGGGCGCCACAATCATCGCCCCAATTACTATTGCTGTTGAGCCTTGGATGAGTCCTGCCGTTGCAATCACTGCAGAAATTGATGTCAGGATATAATATTCGATTGAAGGCTTTGCGCCATCTGAGAGCATCCGGTGAACGGAATAGTCCCCTTCCTCTTTCTCCTTAATTTTTTTGTATTCCTCTCGCTTCTTCCTCCAAAAGTTTAAATTAAGATAGTTCTTGAGGTTTCTTTCCTCCGGATCAATGACATATTCAAGTATCTCTTTGACTTCTTTTGTCTGTGAGGTAATCTTGCTTGAAAGGGTTGTTTCATCGTCACTATCAGAATCATCGGAGTGATAATTATTTTGGGGCTCCTTTTCTTGAGAATCGTCCTCTTTTTTTTCTACAGAACCTTCTAATCCAAAATATTTCACTGCCCTTGCAAAGAGTGAGGGTTTCGCAGGATTAATAGCCTGAGGTGAAACGTCACCGGCGTCTCCTTCGATTCCTTTCTCCGGCAGCTTCACATCTTCTGTTTTCTTCTCCATTAACACACCCTTTACGATGTGAAGCAAATATCTCGTTATCGGGGCAGACACACGTGCCCACCCCGACAACCGCCAACAAACAGCTACTTTTTAAACTCGCCCTTCATCTACCCAGCAACCACTCAAAATTACCAGCAGCCCGTCCAACATTGCTCAACTTTATTCAGCCCCTCCTAAAAATTACCAGCAACCTTTCCCAACATTTACACATCAACCCCTATCAACATTACCAGCAGTCCCAACAACCCCGACCAACATTACCAGCAACCCGTTTTAGACATTCAGAGCATTTACAAAGACATATGTAACCGGGCTTGTAACTGTTGGGTCAGTTATGATATTTACCACGGCAGTCTTTTTTGAATCCCTGGCTCTTTCCAAGGCTGGGATAATATCTTTGGCTTCGGTTACGTACTCGGCGTGGGCACCCAGCCCCTCTGCCATGAGGTCATAGCGTATTGGCCCCAGGAGGTTTGTTCCCACAACGCGGTTGTACTGTAGCTCCTGACCGTGCTTGACCATCCCCCAGGCCTGATCGTTTAAGATTACAACAATTATGGGAATTTCATGGCGAATTGATGTTTCAATCTCCATGGCGTTAAGCCCAAAAGAGCCATCTCCGGTTACCAGCACTGCTGGTTTATCCGGTCTGGCAAGCTTTCCCGCAAGGTTTAGGGGGATTCCACTTCCGAGGCAACCCATGAGGTTTCCCACGTTGGATAGCATTTGTCCCGGCCCTCCCGCCCTTAGATGTACCGCTCCAAAATATGAGACATCGCCGCCATCGACAGAATATGTGGCGTCGTCCCCGAAAGTTTTGTAGATATCGCCAACTGCCCTTACTGGGTGGATTGGAGACGAGTCTCCTTCCTTCAACTTTGCATCTTCTGCCATCATGGCAATGCCAGTATCAATCGCTTCTTTTGCCCATTTGATGTGATCACACTTTCCAATCTTGTCGTTTATGGCTGCCACCACCATTCCCGCATCGGCAACAATTCCAATCTCGTGGGGCAGGTTTTTTCCAACCTCTTCTCCAGAAATGTCTACCCTGATTATCTTTGCATTTGGGTATATTGCGCCGTAGGAGGCAAGCCACGTCATCCTGAGTCCAAGGACAAGGATGACATCCGCCTGTCCGGCGGCAAATGTCAAACCCATCAATCCACCGTCCCAGAGGCTCAATGGGTGTGTATCCGCCACCATCCCCCTCCCCTCGTTAA
>JAUWME010000338.1 GCA_030613285.1 Candidatus Zymogenus sp.
CACAACAGCAAAAAAATTGCCCTCAACACAATTAAGAGACGGAATAATCTTCGCCTTTGGTTGAGTTTGGTTTTTTTAGATAAACCCCCATACATCTTTTAGGAGTGCCACGAATGATGAAAATGGTGGTGCGACAAAAGCGGGAATCCAGATTGCCAGATTGATATCGACTGGATTCCCAATCAAGTTGGGAATGACAGCATATTATTCATTCTTTAAAATAAGACAAGTGGCTTTAGCCCCTTACCCAGAGATATAAAAAAGTATAATTTTTAGATAAACTCAATTTGCCCCTATTAATATCAATATTAAATATATGGAAAAGACGATAAGGAAAAGAACCGAGGAGTGGGAAAAAGCCCACCTTGTGCCATACGCATCACTTTCCAAGAACACCAAGGGACGCAGACACAAAGAAGAAGAGGACGAAACCAGAACATCCTTCCAACGAGATAGAGACAGGATAATCCACGCCAGTGCCTTCAGAAGGCTTGAATACAAAACCCAAGTTTTCGTCTATCACGAAGGGGACTATTTCAGAAACCGACTTACCCACACCATCGAGGTCTCCCAGATTGCCAGGACAATTGCCCGCGCCTTGGGTGTAAACGAAGACCTGACCGAAGCTGTTGCGCTGGCCCATGACTTGGGGCACTCCCCCTTTGGCCACAGCGGTGAGAAGACCCTCAACGAGTTTCTTCACGATGTTGGGGGGTTTAATCACAACATCCACAGCCTGAAGATAGTCGATGAGCTGGAAAAAAAATATCCCAAATTCAACGGCCTAAATCTCACCTTCGAGGTGAGGGAGGGGATTGCAAAACACACCACCGATTACGACCACGTTGGCCCTTCTGAATTCTCAGACCACGAATTCCCATCCATAGAAGGGCAGATTGTGGACATCGCAGATGAGATAGCCTACAACAGCCACGACATCGATGATGGGCTCGCCTCTAAGATGCTCAATGTAAATGACCTAATGACAGTTCAACTGTGGGAAGAAATTTACTCTGAAATAAAAAGCAAATATCCCAACGAAGACAGTAAGGTGCACCGTCTTGTTTCTGTTTCTAAACTTATCGGGAAACAGGTAAGGGACGTCATTAAGGAGACCCACCGGAACATCGAGAAGTTCAATATCAAAACCGTTGATGATGCAAGAGATGCCCAAAATAAAGTGACTCTCTTCGGCGCTGAAATGCAGAAAATGAATGAGGAACTAAAAAAATTTTTGATGGAAAAACTCTACCTCCACTACAGAGTTGTGAGGATGAGCGTAAAGGCCAAACGGATATTAGAAGACCTCTTTAATACATATCTCAACATTCCCCAGCAACTCCCCCCGACTGTCTATGATAGTTTTATCAAGTCTGGTCAAGACAAACGAATAATCTCCGACTACCTTGCTGGGATGACCGACAAATTTGCCATCGACGAACACAACAAGCTCTTTGATCCCTACGAGAGAGTGTGATAGTGAAAGATAGGAGATTGGAGTTGCAAAATTTCACTATACTTTTTTAGCCAACAACCCTTATGGAAAATATCCTCGCAGATTTAATCCTCGTTGTTCACTTTGCGTGGATTCTCTTTGTCATATTAGCCCTCCCTACAGCCCTCCTGCTAAAACTCGCACGCCTCAGGATCATTCACACAGTAGCTTTAATATTCACCGTAATCATGCAGGCCACAAAGACCCTCTGCCCCCTGACAATAATTGAGGAGCATTTAAGGAGAGAGGGGTCGGCAACGTTTTCCTATAACGGGTCGTTTATCATCACTTGGTTGAGAAAGCTCATCTACATCGAAGACCTCGGCATATCGCTCCTTGTAGTTTACATCCTGACAACAATATTTCTTATCTTTACTTTCACATCATACTTAATCTGGCCTATATCATTAGACAAAAAAAACCGGTAAATATGTAAATCCCCTTAAATGGTTATTTTTGAACCACAATTTTAGTAACTCCCCTTTACGTTTCGATTACTTTATGATATGATGTTTTTATAAGTGACAGATTAATTGCGCCTTGCTAAGCTACTGGGCCGATGTTTTTGTCAGCAGAGCCAAACAAGATATTACACAAAATAATTTTAGGAGTAAATTATTATGCCCAAGGTATTGAGGGCCGTAAATATGGATCAGTGCATAGCATGTGTGGGATGTATGTTGACGTGTGCACGCACCCGTTACAAAAGCTTTTCCGTAGAAAGGAGCGCCATCCGCGTCAGAACAGCCGGTGGCTTCCAAAGCCAGATGATTGCCGATATCTGTATGGGTTGCGACCCACCCGCCTGTGCTGCAGCTTGCATGAGTGGCGCCCTGACACCACGAGACGGCGGGGGGGTTAATTTTGACAGGGATGCCTGCTTTGCCTGTGAAAAATGCGTAAGCGCATGTCCCGTCGGAGTCATACCCATGGATGAAAATCTTCATATTCCCATCGTCTGCAACCAGTGCGGCGCATGTGTCCGCCACTGCCCATACGAATGCCTCGCAATGGTGGAGGTGGAGCAGAAGGATTACATCAAAGGTGAGGAAAATTTATTAAAAAGTGCGGGAGGAGATGAAGATGCTGGGTAGAAATTATATCAAGATATTAAATATTAACCTTACAGACCGAAATGTAAAAATTGAGCGTCGCGAAGACCTAATGGAATATATCGGCGGGAGCGGCGTTGCGGTGAAGCTCCTTTCCGAACTCGTAAAAACCGACAAGGACGCATTGGATCCAGAGCAGCCGATAATCTTTGCCATCGGCCCCATGAACACCATCTTCCCTGTCGTAACAAAGACCGCCGCCCTCTTCAAGTCGCCCCTTACAGGGAACTTTGGAGAAAGTCATGCAGGCGGGAGGCTTGCCATGGCGATGAGGTTTTCGGGATACGACGCAATTGTAATTAACGGGCGGGCAAAAACACCAGTCTATCTTACCATAACCGAGGGCTCTGTTGACATCAAGGATGCGGTATTTTTGTGGGGAGAAAGGGTAGAACGTACAGGCAAAGTCCTAAGAGATATGGAAACGCATATCGGGTCGGGAAAAAGGAGTATCATAAGGATCGGAAAGGCCGGCGAAAAGCTAATCCGCTTTGCCGGCGTAAATGTGGATACGTACCGTCATTTCGGAAGACTGGGGCTTGGGGCCGTCTTCGGCTCCAAGAGGCTAAAGGCCATTGTAATTGGGGGGAACCGCTCCTATACCATCGAGAAGCCCAAGGAGTACAACAAGGTATTCAACAAGATAATGAAGATCGCCACAGAATCCGGCGCCATGAAAAAATACCACGAAATCGGCACACCCATAAATGTCGTTCCCTTAAACGAATCGAAGGGACTCCCCACCAAGAACCTCGCCCAGACCACCTTTGATTTTGCCAAGGATATCGATGGAATTCCCTTCGCCGAAGAGCTCCTGCTAAGAAAGCTCTCCTGCAGTGGCTGTCCCACTGGGTGCATCCATATCGGGCTTTTGAAAATTGTATACGGATCGGGCTACAAGACAAAGTTTGCGGGGGTGGGTTATGACTACGAACTCATCTTCGCCCTGGGAAGCATGATCGGGGTTAAAAACAAAAAAGATATTTTGATGCTCATAGACGCCGTTGAGGAGTACGGG
>JAUWME010000223.1 GCA_030613285.1 Candidatus Zymogenus sp.
AACAACAAAAAGGAGAATAGTTTTTAAACACTTCATTTTATCAAAACTTTTTAGAATGAAATTTAATACCAACGTCTATCGTACTTTCTCTATATTTTTCAGGAAGGGGTGGCAGGGGGTTAGACATCTTGACGGCCCTCAATGCGGTTTCGTCAAAATAGTCATCTCCCGAACTCTTCTCCTCCCAAATATCTATGATTTTACCATCTCTATCAATGCGAATTCCCATCACCGTTTCGAGATCCTTTTTAAGGAGTTCTTCCGGTACCGACCACATGGAATGAATCCTTTGCCACAAATCCCTGTAGTATGCAGCAAACTCCGCATCTGGAACACCCGCTCCGCTCCCACCGGGCATATAGATATCTTTGTTGCCGAATGGACTTCCACCACCTGCATTGCCCGGCTTTGGGATTCTCTTCCCTGTCGATGTCCCCCCCCCGGGTTTTGTCCCTCCCCCTGTTGGGGAGCCTTTTACTGGAGCCTTTGCGAGATCACTGTCATAATTTTTGTGCTTTTCCTTAGATTTACGCTCCCTTTCTTTCGCCTGCTTTCTCTTTTCTTCCTGGCTTAGGTTTACTTTCTTTCTGATCTTCTCAATGGCAGAAGCAAGATCATTGGTGGTCTCCCTTTTCACCTCATCGGTTTTTACCTTCTCACTCCCAGTTTTCGGGTCTTTCGCCTTATCTTTTGTTTCTTTAACCTTGGATGTTTCCTTTATCGTCTCAATCCCCCCCGTGGCAAGGGGTGTTGTACTATCGGTGTTTACATCCACAACATCTTTTACTTCTCCCTCATCGCCCCCCTCTCCAATATCGCCGGTATATTCTCCAGAGACGAGACTAACCGAATAGGGGGGAGCAGAGATTGATATGTCATTGCTCTCAAACAGTGAAAAGCCCATGAAAAAGAAAGCGGCAACATGAACCAAGGCGGATACGACTATCATCGCATAAATGCCCATTGAAGTTCCGTCGAGATTTGACATTCTTGCCATAATAAAAGTTCCCCGCCCCCATTAAACCAATTGTATCGATTGAACAATTGACACCAAATGGACTACTGAACTATTGGTCTATTGAATAATTGTCCAACCTCCTCATCTATCCTATTCAGATAGAGGCTCAGTCATCATCCCAACATCCTCAATGCCCGCCTCCCTCAATTCCGCTAATATCTCCACCACAAGCCCATAATGAATTTGCTTGTCCGCCTTTAAAAGCACCTTCTTGTCCCAATGAGTCTTTATTCGCTTCATCTCTTCACTAACCTCATTTATAGCAAACAACTCATCATCAATAAAAATTTGACCCTCTTTGTTAATGGTCAACGTAACATACGAGGCTTCATCTTTGATCATCTCCCCCTTAGCCTGAGGAAGCGCCACGTCCAGCCCCTCGTGAAGCATAGGAGCAGTTACCATGAAGATTACAAGTAAAACCAACATAACATCCACAAAGGGCGTTACATTTATATCAGACATGGTCGTGTATTCCCTCTTGGGCGTCTGCATCTATTTCAACCTCTTAATGTGTCGCTCAACAATGTTGAGAAACTCAAACGAAAAATTGTCCATCTCTGTAGTTAGCACCTTAATCTTTGAAAGATAATAGTTGTAAGCAACAACCGCCGGTATTGCAGCAAAGAGACCAAAGGCCGTAGCAATGAGCGCCTCCGAAATCCCAGACGCCACAACCCCGATGCTTGCAGAGCTCTTGGCGCCAATCCCCCGAAATGCGTTCATAATCCCCCACACAGTGCCGAAAAGCCCAATGAAGGGACTGGTGCTGCCGGTTGTCGCAAGAAATGTCAGGTAACTCTCAAGCCTCGTCACCTCTTCCATAATACTCCTTCTCAACACCCTTTCAATGCTCTCCGCTCCCAGAAGTTCCGTACTTATGTTACCGGCATCCTTAACAATCGGATTACCTGCCGCATCCAACTTCGTCTTTCCCACCCTCGCGCCAATCAAAAGACGGTTGAACTCCTGATATCCAGCCCTAAAGACCTGAGCAATCGGGCTCTTCTTATACTTCCTCGCCTTCTCATAAAGAGTGGCAAGTTTTGGATTTGTCCAAAAGGTGTCCAAAAACATCCTTGACTGATTCTTGGCCGACGCGATAACAATAAACTTATAAAAAATAATTCCCCACGAGACAACGGAAAAAATGATGAGAACAATCATCAGACCCTTGACAACAGGTCCCGCATGAACCATCGTATTGATAACTTCAACTTCGGTAAAACCACCATTTAGTATTTCTCTTATGCTATCCATAAATCCCATTAACAAAATCCTTCATCGTTTCAATAGACACAACAAATCAACATAATCAATCAATTTGTATAAAAGCAACCGTTTTGTCTAAATCATTTTTCCAAACCTCTTCACCAACCCCTCTTACATATCCAACCAGCCCGTTAAACAAAATTATAAGTAAGTTATGGTATATTTTATTTAATTTTGTATCTACTGTCAACAAGATTGTTCTATAAAAATAACCAAAAAACCACAAAAACAACTTGCTAATATTTCATCTTTCATGGCTATCGCTCTGAATCCCTATTTTACAATACTGATTCTTTTGATCCAATTGTAGTAACAATATTAAATCTATTATTTTCACTCTATCTTTGACCACAGAAAATTTTATCAACGATTTTCACTCTGCACTCGATAAAAATTAAAATTCTCTTATAAAACTATTTTTTCTTGACAAAAAGCACAACATGTTGTAAAAAAATAATGTCAGACACAATATCTTGATAAATAAGGTTGATAGTAAAAAATACAAGACGTAACGGCGTTAAAATAGTACATAAAGGAAAGTTGATATCTTCCCGTCGAAAACTTCGACCTTCTCAAAAGAGAGCACCAGAATAGAGCAATCGTTTGTAAAAATTTTCATACAGATAGAAGAAAGATTAAGAATATTGGTTAAGGGTAACATCAACTAAATATTTTCTTAAAAATTTATTAATCTAAAAATTAGAAAAGGGGCGTGTCATGTCAACGAGAAACGATTTACTAAAAAAAGAGGAAAAACCGATGGAAAACGGAAACGGTGAACTCTTTCCAGTAAAAAAAATATTAAAGACAGAAACAAGACCCCAATCTGAACAATCGCCCCAACCGCCCCAAAAATATTTGGAAAAAATAAAAGCTGATAGTGAAATTGTAAAAGACCTCCCCTACCCCGAACCACCCAAGCAAGAAATGCCACCTATTGGCGTTTCGGCAAGTGCGTCTCCTGATTTGGATGATAATACTGCCACAAAAAATATCGCTGAGGCCCCATTTGCGTCTTCTGTAGATATCTCTTTAGATACCTCTTTTGATGACTTTTCAGAGCTTGATGCTTTAGAACTTGATCTGGATGATAATCGCAATCAGGAACAAAACATAGTGAAAAATGATGAAGCTAAAAGTGACGAGGAGCCTCAAAAATCCGAACATATTGAAACCGAAACATTTCATGAAATAGGAGACGATATCAGTAAATTTATTGAAGAAACAAAAGACCAAACCACAGATTTACCTGAACCCAACCTCAACAAAAACTCCATCACGGTGCTTGAGCGCCGTTATCTAAAAAAGGACGAAGGTGGCAACACCATTGAAAACCCGACTGAGATGTTTCTCCGCGTAGCAAAAAACATCGCGTCTGCAGAAACCAACTACAATCCCGATGCGGACACCGATGAACTTGCCCGCACGTTTTATAACCTCACAGCGTCCCTCGATTTTCTCCCAAATTCTCCCACGTTGATGAACGCCGGCAGTGAGCTTCAACAGCTTTCGGCCTGCTTTGTGCTGCCGGTAGAGGACTCAATGGAAAGTATCTTCGAAGCGGTAAAGCAAACAGCATTGATTCACAAAAGCGGCGGCGGAACGGGTTTTTCATTCTCGAAGCTCAGACCCAAAAACGACCGCGTCAAAAGCACCAAAGGCGTCTCCAGCGGGCCCATCTCCTTTATGACCGTCTTTGATGCCGCCACCGAGACCATAAAACAAGGGGGCACCCGCCGGGGCGCAAACATGGGCATTTTGCGGGTGGATCACCCCGACATCGAAGATTTTATCCGATGTAAAGAAGAAACAACAAAGCTCAACAACTTTAACATCTCGGTGGCCATGACTAAAGATTTTATGGAGGCCGAAAAAGAGGGAAAATATTACGAGCTCAAAAGCCCCAGAACGGGAGAGCCCGTCGGGAAAAAGAATAGCGCAGAGATATTCGACCAAATTGTCGACATGGCATGGAAAAACGGCGAGCCGGGCATTGTATTCCTGGACCGCATAAACGATGACAACCCCACTCCCCACGTCGGCGAGATCGAATCCACCAACCCATGCGGCGAACAACCCCTCCTGCCTTACGAATCATGCAACCTCGGCTCCATAAACCTCTCCAACATGATAAAAGGAGAAAACGGCTCGGCAGACGCCACCGAAATCGACTTTGACAAGCTGGGCCGAGTAACCGAAGAGTCAGTTCACTTTTTGGACAACGTAATCGACATGAACAAATACCCATTAAATGAGATCGAGGAAATGACCAAGTCCAACAGGAAGATCGGACTTGGAGTGATGGGTTTTGCCGAAATGCTGATAAAACTCAACATCCCCTATAACTCCGAGGAGGCGCTGAAAACCGCAGAGGATGTCATGTCATTTATTCGGGCAAAGTCCCGAGACCGCTCCATCAAGCTTGCCCTGGAGCGAGGCTCGTTCCCAACCTTTTACGGCAGCACCTGGGAGATTGGGGGGTTCAGGATGAT
>JAUWME010000019.1 GCA_030613285.1 Candidatus Zymogenus sp.
TACAAAGATCGTGGTCAATCTTGACCCTGTAGAAACTTGCAAATTCGGCAATCCACGAGATAAATCCGAAGGGACAGATAAGCCGACAAAAGGGTCGGTACATCACGGCACCAATCACGAGCGAAGCGGTGATTGTAATAATAACAGAAATCGTTTCAAAATCGAAGTTAAAAAGGTCAAAGGGGTTTATTGAATGATAGAGAACATAGCCCTTTTTCCCCCCGACTACGCCAAAGAGCAAAAACAACATCACAACAAAGAGGGTGGCGCGAATTGTATTTGTAATCACAAAGGGAATGCTTTTACGCTTCAATTTTTTAAATAACGGGATGCTGTAGATCAGCTCCTGGAGGGATCCAAAGGGGCAGGCCCACCCGCATATAATCTTGTTACCCACAACGGCAAGGGCCACAAAGAAGAGAAACGCGGCGATCTTTATCCCGACATCCGGGTAAAGCCCCACCATCGTCTTAAAGAGCTTGACACCCCCCTCCATCGGGTTTGGGGATTTCCCCCAAAGAAACCCAAGTACAATAACTGAAATTATTAGTGGTACGGTGTAGAATATCCTGGGGTACCATAGCTTCCTTTTCTTGAGGGGGGCGTTCTTTGGTCTGCCAATCACCACCAAAAAGAGCCACCCCCACAAAACTATCGCCCCGTAGAGGTAGTATTTGATGTTTGAATCTGTATGGCCGATAAGATGCTTGACCATCTCTTCGGTGGTCTCCCCTGAAATCCCCAACTCACTCACGGGAACATCCTTCGAAACGTCCAAAGGGAGGTTCAGCTCTCTGGCAATCGACTTCGCTGTAACCCCAAGTTTTGGGGCAATCTCTCTTATTGTCATATCAGCGGTAATTCCCAACTCATCAGCCTCGGGCACTGGCTCCCCGGTTCCGAACACTACCCCTAAAGCCACAAGGGCGATAATAGCTGCAATTCCCGCAGCACCCCAGATACGCTGGGCCTTTGACAGATACTTAAAATATTCGGTTTTCATAATATATCCCTCCAGAAAAACATTTTTTCTCTCATCAGAACATTACGGACTACTGGATCGAACAGAAATATCCCATTCCGAAGATAATTACATCGTCAGAATAGACTCGATCTCTTGGTCCAATATTATGAACATATTTTTCAGGAAAACCCTCCGCACTATTTTAGTAATATCCATATTCTATTCAATAATATATTCTCAAGTTAGAGCAACAACCTCAATTTCGATGTCGAATCCTGCGGGGAGCTCCCGAACACCAACACAGCTTCTGGCCGGCGGGTTTTCTCCAAAGATCTCCCCGTAGGCCCCGTTCATCTCGGCAAATTTCCCCATATCGGTCAAAAAGACCGTGGTCTTCACAACCTTTTCGAGGGAGGAGCCTGCCTCCTTCAACGTTGTTTCTATATTCTCCAAAATCAATTTTGTGGCACGGGGAATGTCTCCATTTATCTTCTCCCCGGTCTTGGCATTAATGGCCAGATTGCCAGAAACAAAGACAAGCCCCGCCCCGCAGACTGCGTGGGAGTATGGCCCCGCCTTCGAAAGTGATGGTACATCAATACACTTTTTCATTATATCTCCTATGATAAAAGAATAACATTATGATTTCATATTAGTCTGGATTCCCGCTTTCGCGGGAATGACAGAATAGCTAATATATTTTCTCATTATCAGCAAGACCAAGGAATCCAGAGTACTGTCATTCTCAGCTTGACTGGGAATCCAGAATGATATCCACTGGATTCCCGCTTTCCAAGGGAATGATACCTAATGCACCTTTAACTACAATTACTTCTAAATACTTCAAAAAAAATTAGTGGTTTTTCATCTACTCTTTTTATATCATATCATCTTTGGGATTTGCAAGTAAAGTATTTGAAATATTTGAAAAATAGTTCCGACGACGCAAAAAAGTGGAACTTACGCTGCCAAAGCACAAAAAAAAGGCTGGAAGATATCCAGCCTTAATGAAATTACTATTGTAATAAAACGCTTCTTTCCCCATCAAAATCACAATATCAACATATCATATTATATACTATCGCTCTATCTCTCCATTGCAGACTTCAGGTTCACATCACAGAGAAAGTCAGTAATCTCCTCCCTTGTGTGTTTCCCCTTTAAGTTCCACCGCCTCAAAACCCCAAATGCCGAGGAGGACACAAGGTTGTTGGCCGTAAGGTCGGCCTCACCATCAGAAAGGCCAATCTCCAAAAGTATCTCCTTAAATTTGGCGACTATCTCAGCCTCTCTGGTCAAGATGTCCTTCAAATAACGCTTTTTCATATACCTTGCTTGAGTGAAGGCAAGCATAACCTGATCCTCAAGCTCAAAGCAGACATCAATGTGAGCGCGGTAGGTGATGAGGAGGCGTTTTTTCGGGTCATCTTCAAGTTGGATATCGGCGGAATTCAGCTTTGCATAGAAGCTGTTCATGTAGTTTTGATAAAAGAGATAGAGGATATCATCTTTGGATTTTACATAGTCGTATATGCTGCCAAGCCCCAGCCCCGATGCCTCGGCGATGTTTCTGACCGTAGCCTTGTGGTAGCCCTTTTTTGTAAAAACCTTGATGGCCCCATCGACGATCCGCTTTCTCTTCTCGTCAACAAGCCTTGTATCCTTAACTCTCGATTTAACTTGCTTCATAGTTTAATAAAAACCACCATTAAAATTCAATATCCAACCTCATCGAAAACCCACTGCCGACACTTCAATACCCACACCGCACAAGAGGAACGAACGTCCGTTCGCATCCATTGTTCAATAATAAAGCAATATGCTTAATATGTCAAATCAAAATATGCGTCAAGAAAAAGAGATGGGACTTACGCCCCTAATAGTAGATTTGCTCTTCGGTTCTTCATTGATATTCCTATGATAGAAGTCTTCTCCAAAAAGTTTAGAGTTGTGTCATCCTCAGCGAGACAAAAGAATCAATTATTCTGTCATTCTCAACTTGATTGGGAATCCAGAATAATATTTTCTAATTTCCCGTCTCCGCGGGAATGACATATAGTTTAAGTTTTCTCGATTTTGTTAGGATATTTCCCAACAAAATGGTATAAGGTATTCTATCATTCTCAAATTGATTTGGAATCTACCATATTAACACACTAATGTGGAGTGTTATTTAAGAGCCCTCCGTATGAGGACGTGGGAATCTGGTGCAAAGTAAAGCACGATTGTCCCAACGTTCACCTAACCACAAGGTTAAGCTCTCTCCTTGAAAATAACAGTAGTTATTGTTCATAAACTAAAAACTATCGGGATCAGACAATGATAAATGACGTTATTACAGAAATCGAAAAGATAAAAATCATCCCGGTGATAAAAATAGGGGACGCAAAAGACGCCCTCCCTCTATCCCACGCCCTGATTTCCGGCGGAATCCCCATAGCCGAGATAACCTTCAGAAGCGATGCGGCAGAAGAGTCAATTAGACAGATGGCAACCCTTGATGATTTTCTCGTGGGTGCTGGAACAGTGTTGACTGTGGAAACCGCAAAGAAAGCAGCGGGTGCCGGGGCAAAGTTTATCGTAAGCCCTGGGCTTAATGAGGAGGTGGTCAGGTACTGCCTCAAAAACAATCTCCCCATCGTCCCCGGCGTTATGACGCCGACAGAGATTGGAGCAGCCCTTGCCCTTGGGATTGACGTCCTGAAGTTTTTTCCGGCAGAAGCCGCCGGCGGCGGAAAGACGCTGCAGGCCGTGGGCGCCCCCTTTGGCAATGCCCGCTTTATCCCCACGGGGGGGATCAACATTGATAACATCGGGGATTATCTCGGTCTCAAGAATGTCCTGGCCGTGGGAGGCAGCTGGATGGCAAGCCCTAAGGATATCGAATCCGGGAATTTCGGGGAGATTGAGAGACTCACGAAAGAGGCTGTATCAATTGTGAGAAAGCTAACTTGATTGTTTTGTGTATCAGTTAGAACCCTGCGCAGAGGGGCGTAACAATCTGGCATATTAATATGTTAACATGAAGTGTCATTTAAGAGCCCTCCATTGGAAAACGGATGGGTGGCGCAAACAAATAAGGTCTTCCGTGCAGAAAGTAGAGTAAATACGTAAGTCCAATGACCACGGAACAGGCACACTCCTCAAAGATGACAGCAGTTGTTGATCTTGGCGATGCGGCAATGATATTACCTCTTAATCCGCCCCGACTTATCACCCTTAAAAAGCGCCATTATTTCATCATGCGTAGATAGATTCATGTCTCCCTCTACAGAATGGCAGAGGCAAGACGCCGAAACCGCATACTCCAACGCATCCTTTAACGTGGTAAAATGAGAAAGCCCATAGATTAAACCTGCCGAGAAACTGTCGCCCCCACCCACCCTGTCAACGATGTGTGTGATGTCATACTTCCTCGAAAAAAGGGTCTCAATCCCATCTGTAAGCATCGCCCCCCAGCGGTTGTGGGATGCGGAAATGCTTTCTCGTAAAGTTATGGCAATCAGCTTCACGTTGGGATAACGGTCAAGTACATCATGGGCGAGCTTATGGTATCGACCCTCCTCGATCTCTCCCATCCCCGGATCAATATCGGTTCCAATCCCCAGCGATTTCTGACAGTCCTCCTCGTTGGCAATTACCACATCTGTAAGGCGCGTCATTTTGTCCATCATTTCAACGACGCCTTTTTCCCCTTTCACATATTTCCAGAGCTTTGCCCGGTAGTTGAGGTCAAGAGAAACCACCATCCCGGCTTTTTGGGCGGTCTCCATGGCAACCAGTGACTCCCTTGCAGTCTTTGCCGTAAGCGCCGGTGTAATCCCGGTGATGTGGAGCCAGCCACAACCATCAAACGCCCCCTCCCAATTTATCGCCCCGGGTTCAATCTCGCTAATGGCAGAGGGCAGCCTATCGTAAATCACCCTTGATGGTCGTTGGTTCGCCCCCCTCTCCATAAAATATATCCCCATACGGGCATCCTTGATAAGGACAACTTTGGAGACATCTACGCCATATCCTTTGAGCATCCTTAAAGCCGACCGGGCGATTTCATTATCCGGCAGCGCCGGTACAAAACGACTCTTAAGCGTCTGGAGGGCAAGGCTTACCGCAACGTTGGCCTCACCGCCGCCGAAGGTGGCCTCAAGGGTTGGGGACTGAAAGAGCCTCGTAAAGCCTGGGGAGGAGAGCCTCAACATAATCTCGCCGAAGGATACGTAGATTTTATCAGCCGGGTTTTCCTGCTGAAGTTTTGTTATTGTCATTGTTTTGTCTCCAAAAATTCGATGACATATTAATTGCTGTAGGAATTAAATACTATAAGAATCCCAAAGTCCCCAAAATTACTAATTGCTATTTAAGAGCCATCCCGAAGTCAGGCTCGGCAATCCTTTAGTATTACGATGACATTCCATTTTACAACCCGATTGCCACGTCGTTCGCCTGACAAGCAGGCTCTCTCCTCGCAATGACAGTGGTTACTTTATTGGTTGCAATAGCAAAAATTCTCCAAATTACTTGGTAGAGCCAAAGTCCCACAAGTTACTCCTGCTCCCTACCTACTCCGCAAACTCAGTAGACTCTCGCATCCCCCGCTTCAGGTCAAGGGCCACCTTGTGCCCGCCACATTTAATCTCAATTTTATCCGGCCCGAACTCCGCCTCCACATATTGATTATCATATCGCGGATAATCTTCCAAATCAACCGATTTCCCATCAACCATAAAATTCCCCCTCCAGCCGAAATCGATTACCCCAATTGAAGGAGATTTGTATCTCACCGATGTCCCCTTGAAATCAATCTCAGCCCCAACAATCTTTTCGATAAATTCGGTAAAGTTCCCATCAATCACACGTCTTCCCATCTCCACAACCCAGATGTTTTTCCGGGAATCGCCGTTTTCGCCATCACATATTACCTCACTCCCAGCATCATCACCCACATCCTGCCAGCGATAGCCATTCTGGGAATAAAGGGCGATATATCCATCTCCATACCTCCCAAAAATCCACCCCCCCCGCTCCACCACCTCGTCAAATTCATCTTTTGGAAACCATGCATGGGAAAAAAACAATTTGTTTGTCATGTAAAGCCCCGGCATCCTCGAAGCATTGTAGGAGGCAACCAGAACGTTTTTTATTTGAGCCACCCTGGGGAGTGTCCCCGACCCCACCCAGTAACCACCGCTTGAGTTCTCCTCGTGGCCGGGGTGGGTTGTAAAACAGACAGCCCTGGGCGAGAAGGTTGCCTGCCAGATGTGCTGCTGGTCACCGCCGTACCCCTTCCTGTAATCTTGGGCGGCACTCAACATATAGTCCGGCGTCCGGTACGTGTAGAGATTCACCTCCTCCCTGGTGTTTCGAGAAAGATCCTTTTTTGTAAGATAAGCAAGCAGAGGGAGAATCCTTGTGAGCCTCGTCAGCTTGATGAGAGACTCGAAATCTTTGAAGGGCTTAAAGAACTGGTTTTCCCACCACCGAAATGCGTCAAACATCCTCATTGTCAACATTATCGTCTTTGGGTGGTTGTACGCCTCAAGGGTCAAAAAATTCATCCCGCTTTCAAAATCATTGTAGTTTAGCCCCCACCTCTTCGCCTCCTTGATCTTTATCCCCATCCTCTGGCGGTTTGCCATGTCAGTGGTGTTGGTGTCGTTGGCTTTTTCATTGGCGATATTGTAGATGGCACTGGGAAGCCTGTATTTGTTTCCGAGAGCAAGGGAGACCGCACTCATGTTGTCAGACCCCGAAAACTTACCGGTTCCAAACATCAGCTTAAAGGTGTCTGTGGTCGATTCTATCTCGGCGTTTCTTTTCTCCTCGCCGTAGCTTCGGCCGTGGGAGGAGCCAAACACCCCTTTAAAGGAATTCAGCGCCATATCAAGAAAGATCAGGTCGAGAACAATCTCGGCACCCCGAACGATTATTGGGTCATGGCAAAAGTCGATGAGGTTAACCAATGCCGTGATATCCTCATCGTAGTAAATGTGGGAGAGCCACTCCGAAAATCCGGTCTTGTAGCGGAGTTCCAGCCACTTCATAATGCGCACTTTGGCTTTTTCCATCTTCTCAATGCCAGTCATCTTTGAGTTGGTAAAGACGGTGTCCTTAAACATCTGCCCAGCAAGGTACTCGTTTGTCGCAAACATGATGTAGTGGGTTTCCGTCCAGTAGCACATGGAATCGATCCCCGGCTCATCCGGGTAATATTTAAAATCGATGAGCGTCTTCTTTGCGTCCACCACAATTTTATCCGGCAAAAGCTTACTATCTCTTAATTGATATAGCATCCTCACAATCCCCAGCATCACAAAATCGGCGCAGTCGTACCGCTCATCGATGTAGCGAAGGGCAGCCGAGATAAGTCCGGTATGTACGGGGCCAATATTTTCTGAAAGGCGGACAAGCTCGTAGTAGTACCCCTTAATATTTGGACTGGCCGGGTTTTTGAGACAATGCTGGATAAAAGCCTTTCGTCTTTTTTTAAACGTGGGAAGAAACGTTGATGTAGAAAAGGTGTCCGGCACCTCCTTCGGATAGCCCTTGGGAGGGTTGCCAACATTCTTAAAGGTAAAATCGGCCATCCCTGTTGTGTCGAAAAAATCGTGGACGAAGACTTTCTCTTTATTTTTATTTACATCGTTTTCTTTTTTCATCACTTCTCCTATGATAATATTTATACTGTCATTCTCAGCTTGACTGGGAATCCAGAATAATATCCGCATTCCAAGGGAAGGACATTTAATGCTTCTTTTACCTCTCAAGGAGGCTCTTAAGCTCCCTCTCTTCTGCAATCATCTCAGGCGTCATCTCATCTGTCAATCTCCGTTTGTCGAGATGGCCCTTGATGCGGGCGTGGAGTGCCGGCGTCAATTTGTACTTAAAGGCGTTATATACGCAAAAGACCAAGAATACGACCGGGATGATTGCAAAAACCAGTTTCAATACCACAATGAACTCTGGGGTCTGGGACTGAGGAATTTTTGTCATAATCCCGTTGATTTCTTTCTCAATCGGCGGCACATAGCCCGCTAAGGAGATAATTTGGGCAATTAGAAATATCCCAATGGCTGAGCTGAGCTTTCTTGCAAACATGAAAAGCCCGGAATAGATACCCTCTCGCCTCTCGCCGGTGTAAAGCTCGTCGATGTCCGGAACATCTGCGAATATCGAGTAGATCATAATGACTATACCCCCCGTTCCGACACCTACGAGTCCGCCGAAAATATAAATCACCGCCTTGGACATCTCTGGTTTGATGAGCAAGCTTGAGACCATAACTGCCATCCAGAACAACGCCGCAATCATGAAGCTTGTTTTCTTGCTGGTGATTTTACTTACCTTCGCGTAGATGGGGATCACAAGGATTTGAAGCACCAAAAGCGTTCCCAATACGTAGTCTGTCTCGTTCAAACGGTGAAGGTAATACTTCATAAAGTAGATGACGATGCTCATAACGGCATCAATGGCCACAAAGGCAAACAGATACATCAAGAGAACGTTTAGAAACGTGGGGGTCTTGAAAGGCTCGATGTATGAACGTCTAAAGCTGAAGGGTTCAGGTTGTTTTTGAAACTCCTCCCTCTCGGTGGTTGTCAAAAACGTCGCAACAAAGGGAATTGCGAAAAAGAGCCCAAAGGCCACTGCAATAATGATATATGCCGACCGTTCATCATTGGGAAAGAGTTTGACAATCTCCAGGGGCAAAACGGCGCACAAGAGGGATGACAATCCAGAAAAGACAATCCGATATGTAGTGAGGGACGTCCGCTCGTTGTAGTCCAGCGTCAGCTCCGATGCCAGAGCGTTGTAGGGTATCATAACCATGGTTATGACCGTGGAGAAGAAGATGTAGGCGATGAGAACGTAGAAAAAAAGATGCAGATTATTTTCTAAGTCGATGGGGTACCACATCAGGAAAAACGAGATGAAGATCAGAACGATACCTGCCAAAAAGTAGGGCCTCCTCCTCCCGAACCGCGTTCTCGTCCTGTCGGAGATGTACCCCATCATGGGATCTGTTACCGCATCCCATATTTTACTTACTAAGAAAACGATCCCGGCAAGGGCCATAGGAAGTCCAAGGACATCGGTGAGAAAATGCAGGTAATAAATCCCGATGATAAGCATGGCGCCTCCGCCGTAGATATCGCCGACACCGAAGCCGAGCTTCGTTGAAAGTTTAAGCTTCTGGTCGTTACTTGTCTCTTTCATGGTTTAGTCTCCTATTATAAAAAGTTTACTTCAAAGAGTTTAAAATTGTGTCATTGTCTGCGGTCTCCTCCTGTATCCAGACGATAGGGACAGCCATTGCACCGCACAAAACAATTGTCTGCTTTAACAAGGGGCTTAAGCCCCTTGTTTTATATTATGATTTTATTTAGCCTGGATTCCCGCTTACGCGGGAATGACAGATAACTATTATGTCATTTAAGAGCATTCCGAAGAAATACGCGGCAATCTCGTTGTTATAGCAACATTGTAGGAGCAACCCCCTGTGGTTGCCCTTAAATATCAGTTTTCATTATTCGTAATGCCCCAAAAGGAGTATGGGGATTTATCTCACAAATTCAAGATACCTGTCATCAACAGGCTCCCGCTTTCCCGTTGCCGATGATTTGTAAAGGGCCATAATCGTTGAAAGCACCAGCAGGGCCTCCTCCACGGGAGTGAGGTATTTTTCGCCATCCACCACCCACCGTCTGAAACCCTCGATGCTCCGAAAAAGGGCATGAAGATTGGAGAGGCCCCGGCCTGGGGGTTTCTCCATTTTTATCTTTGCCCCCAAAAACTTCACCTTGGGAGATTCCGGCCCGGTATAAATCCCCGTACCTTTGCTGCCATAGACCTCGGCGGTCACTTTCTGCTCCGGAGTCGCAATCATCGAAGCTGATATTGTAAGGTGTGCAAGGCGTCTTCCACTCTCTATCTCAACAATTCCCAACGCCGTGTCCTCCACCTCCACATCTTGGTAAACCTTTTTGTCAACAACCCCAAAAACAGACACAGGCCTGCCACCCATAGCCAAAAGCATCACATCGATAATGTGGCTGGCTTGGGTCAAAAGCGTCCCGCCACCCGACCTCTCCAAACTTCCGTGCCAAGGGGCATCGCCAAAATATTCCGGCCCCCGCCACCACGGAACGTTGCATCGACCATAATAAATATCGCCCAGCTCCCCCTTTCTTGCTGCAGATATAAGGGCATAACACCCGCTGTCATAGCGATACTGGTGGTTCACGCCGACTTTTCTCCCAGTCTCCTTAGAGAGACGACATATCTCAAGCGCATCATTGAGAGTGGTAGCTATCGGCTTTTCGCAGAAGACATCAAGCCCCCTCAAAATCGCAGATTTTATCATCCCGACGTGGAGGTTGTGGGGAGACGCAATATAGACTGCATCGACATCAGCATCCTCTAACATTTTTTCGTAATCGTCAAAGGAGTTTTTGATCTTAAACTTTTTTGCAAAGGCCATAGCCCTCTCCCCATCGATATCCACACAGGCGCCAATCTCAATCTTACGATTCAATCTCACGCCCAGCGCCGTGTACCTTGCAATGTCCCCGCAGCCAACGATGGCCATTTTGAATTTTTTCATAATATCACCCCTACTTGTTAAATCCCAAAACCCACTTAATCCCCCCAATAATTATCTTCTGGACTTCATCTACATTGAAAACTTTGGCCACATGCCCCAACGAAAAATAGCAGACCTTACCCTTGCCGTGCCTCCTCGTCCAGACAACTGGCTCCTTTTTTCCATCCACCTCTGTCTCAAAGTGGACAGTAACGTCGTCTTTATACTCGTGGATGTAAAGCTCGTCATTGACTGTGAAGGGATCAATTTTCCCAAAGATATTTGAATCTGAATCCGCAGGAATAACAGTAAAATTGCCCACCTTCCCGTGAGATACAAACCTCCCGCCGAGGATGTCGAAATATTCGGGAGTAGCCTTAAATGAGGCCGAAGCAGAGTGGACAGCGAACAGCCCCCCCCCGGAGGCCACAAAATCGCTTAGAGATTTTAGGGCATCGGGCGAGATATATTTTTTGTGGAAATAGCGGCAGACCGCATCGTAGCCACCCCCTTTCAAGGCACCCAAGTCCTCAATGGAGGAAGTAACGACGGGCCTAATCCCATCAATTCCCTTCAAAATTTTAAGAAGCTGTCGCCTTGCAAAAATCGTCGGGTGGAAAACCCCCGCCGAGACAATCAATACTCTTTTTTCCATCATCTCACCTTTTATCTATTATGTTTTTGAATATATCTTCCCCTCACGAAAATCCCGCCACACCTCCTCAAACCAGCTTTCGGTTTTTGGTATCGGCCTGACCTGAACCGGCCAAGCCTCGCCCTTGAGGTCGCTATCATCGCTATCATATCTAAACTCGACAATTGTATCTAACGATTCATCAACAGTGACTCTCAGTTCTTGTCCTATATTCTCATCATATTTTTTTGCGATGTCACTGATGTTTCCCACCAAAAACGACCCCCGGCCTCCCTTCAATTTCTTCAGTAGCGCAAGAGCCGATATTAACATTGCCCTTTCAGTCAACAGGAGGTCTTCGTTTCTGAGGTAGGCGGAAATCTCATTACGATTTTTTATGCCGGCAATGGTGTGCTGAGAAAGTGCCTCCCCGTTTTCCACAAGGGCGTCCTCAATATCGCCGATGTTTCTCACAATTCCCATGACGGCAGACATCCTCTCCTGAATTTGTGCCCGCTCAACTTTTGGATCAACCTTCTTTTCCAAGTGGGTAATCCGCTTTAAGCAGTTCATCTTATCAGCGATTTTTTCGATACCCTTTTGCCTCACCTTTTTCTCATCTAATATATTGACATTTGAACGCCCCACCTCTGAACACCTCCAGGCAATCATCTGGGCGGCGCGTAGAGAACCCACTTGCCCAGAGTTCAAGGCACTACCGCCGGGACGATAGACGCCGTGGGTACCAGAACACTCCCCCACCGGAAAAAAGTTCTTGATGTTAGACTCCCACCAGATGGAGCCCAAAAGCCCGCCGTTCACGTGCTGATGACAGACGGCAATCTCCAGAGGCTCTCTTTCAAGATCGGTGCCGTTTTCCTTAAATAGTTTAAATGCCGGGAGATTCATTTCTATCAGTCGATCCGCCGGAGTTGCACCCACAGCTTTTGATTTCTGCAAATACTCCCCAACAACCGCAGGTGCGGTGTCGATGGAAAATTCAACACCCTCAATTGTCGGGTTCTTCGTGTAATCCAAAAAGACCCTGCGATTTTTGGCAGTCCTCTCGATGTAAACAGCAAGATCGATATTGGACGACCCGAAGGAATCGATCTTCCTCACATCAAAGGGCCACTGGTAACCTTTAAGAAACTGTGCCTGAAAAAGGAGATCGGGTTTGGGGAAATAGTCGTTTAAAAACTCCCTTTCGTCATTGCCGTCCAAATCCGTAGAGAAGTACCGAGGGATTACCTGCTGGTAACTCCCCGAAAGGTTCCAGCGAAAGGGGGTGGATGCAATGCCGAATTGAGACTCGGTAAGATTTTGGGCCACAGCCCCGGCCTTCATGGCAATCCCCAAAGAGCCCACCTGCGATCTGGGATAGACGCTCTCTTTATAAAGGCCCGCCGGCCCCCCCGTACCGTAAACGACGTATCGGGCAGCAATTAGCCGAAGCCCAAAGTTCTCATCATCCACACCTTTATGGTCAAGGGCGATAAGCCCAGAGATGCTTTTTGTATCGCCATCAGAAATTGTAACGAGATCAATGACCTCCAACCCATCGAGGATTGGGATGTTGAGTCGCCTCACCTCATCAAGGAGCCTTTGGTACATTGCGATGGAGGTGTTCGGCCCCGCAGACGTTCCACGAGACCTCTCATCGTGATCGGTCTTGTAGCCAACATAGTTGCCAAAACAGTCGTGAGGAAAGGGGACGCCCAGCTCCAC
>JAUWME010000501.1 GCA_030613285.1 Candidatus Zymogenus sp.
GGCAAATTCCTTCACTATTTCCCAAAAGCTCATCTTTTTGTGGGTGGTGGGGTCTTCGGGGGAAAAGCCCATATCCCCACCTTTTACAATATCGGCGGTCTTGTAATCCTTGACTGTAAAGAAGAGGATTGCCACAAAGAATCCGGGAATAGCTGTGAGACCAAAGGCGTATTGCCACCCTAAATTTACTGCAATTATACCGCCCACAACCATCCCCAGGGCGCTCCCCAACGGTATTGCAGCAGTAAAGTAGCCGTTCATGGTGGCCCGCCTCTCCTCCGGGAAATATGCGGCAATCATGGCGTGTCCACCGGGGGTGTATGCCGCTTCCCCGATGCCGATTACTGACCTCAAACCTAATAGCTGTTTGAAATTAGTTGTGAATGTGCAGGCCCCAGCGGCGATGCTCCATAGAATCGCCATAAGCCCAATCATTTTCTTACGGCTCCACCGATCCACAAGAAACGATACAGGAAATACGAAGACTGTCATGGTCAGGGTAACAATTGCCGCAAGCTCTCCGCACTGGGCGGTTGTTATTCCCCACTCATCAATTAGAAAAGGAAAGAGGGCCGATATCACCGTCCTGTCCACATAGTCGAAGACGTAGAGGAGAAAGAGGAGGGTAAAGACATAATAAGCATACCCCTTGGATTCACCAAATTCCGCTTCTGTGCCTGAAGTTGTTTTGTCAGACATAAACTAACCTCCATAAATATAAATAAAAAAACCAACGGTGTTTATTCCATGAATTGGAAGAAACGTATTTCATTTAATGGTGATTACCACGTATATTGGGGTATGTCAATGTATAAATTGTAAAACTGTTTAAAAAATCTATACAAAATGATGATATTGAGATTATCACGATTTATCTTAACTGCAATTACAACCTCGGCTCCCCAAACCGTCCCCGAAGCGCTGCCACAAAGGCGCCATCTGCCCTCTTGGAAAATATCTCCAGTGGAGACCTCCCCTTTTTCCAGCTAAAATAGAAGGTGACAACAAGGGCGAAAATTGTAATTGCAAAATTTGGCCAAGCGTTCAGACCCCACTGACCACTCCAGACGAGGCTCAGCGAGTCCGAGAAGGGCCAGAGATAATCGATTGGCCACTGTTCCCCATCTGGGCCACGAGCACCCACGATGTCTCCCAAGAGATGGAGGTGAAAGGAGACAAAGACCAGTAAAGGTGTTAATAATCGTCTCTTGGTGAGGAGAAGTGTGGCTGCCATGATGACAAGGCAAAAGGAGAGGTTGTGACAAAGGATGTGATGGTAGTTCCCCCAGAGCTCCGTGGGATATCTGGTGTTTTTAGTGATGAGATCGACGACGATTCCAAGACCGTCAACATCCGGGATTACAGCGGCGACAGTTACCATGGTGCGCTCCCGGCGGTTCAGGTCGGCACTGTTGGCAACAATTCCGCCAATGAGAAAGTGGGTTATAGGGTTCATTTATTTTGTACAAAAAACAAGAAATTAGGAAATCTTCCATGTTGAAACTATCACAATCTTTGGCGCTTTTGCAAGGGGTCTATCGAGAATAGTAAATTCCTTTGTCAAGCAGGCAATTAAAGAATAGAAAGGAAATTTGTGAAAAGCAGGATACTTTTATCAAAGGAGGAACATTATGAGGTATGATAGATACAACAAGAGGATTGAGCAGTTAAAAAAGATGTTGGGTGAGATCGGGTTGGATTAGCACTACGTAAAGGATTGCTCTGCTCACCCCGCACAGCGGAGGATTTTTTGAGTTTCTTCCCATTTTGGGAGATATAATAAAAATAAAATAATGTAAGATTTATCTGGATATTTGAAAAGAAATAGTGTATAAAAGTACTGTTTAGTTAAAACTTTTAAGCCATAATGAGAGAAGAAAATGTCTAATACTGCAAATGATAAAGAAAATTCTTCAGAATCTACAGAAGAGGTGAAAATGGCTTCGAGTATGGCAATTAGAGCTGCGATTGATGGGATTCATGAGATTGTTGGTGATAACGGCGCGAAGATATTGTTTCGGAATATCGGGTTTACCCATCTCTATGAAAACCCACCGGGCTACG
>JAUWME010000237.1 GCA_030613285.1 Candidatus Zymogenus sp.
TTTTATGCATCTTGTAAAATCAGCAATTGCCTCTTCATAGTTTTTCATACTATAATAAGTTAGACCTCTTATAAAATACGCCTCTGCGTATTCTGGATCAATCTTAATAACCTTGTTTAAACAATTAATGGCTTCTTCGTAATTATTTTCTGTGTAGTAATTTCTACATTCATAGAAAAGTCTTATTGGTCTTTCCTTTTGGCATGATGCAAAAACAACGAAAATGGTTAAAAGGACAGCAACCACAAGAATTAGTTTAGGTAAATTCTTTTTCATTTTTTCCTCCTAAACATTAATACATTCTAATTTGTTTTTGTTATACTATACATTAATACTCTTGTAAAGTCAATATTAAACAATGTTAGACAAAGCTATAAAAAAAGTCCCCTCTGTAGAATGAGGGGACTTTGACTTTATATCTCTACTCCCAATCCCCACACTCCTTCCCATCTTGTCCAAATATACGCGACAACTTCCTATCCCAATTTAAAAATATCACTCCGGGATAGGCGCATCTTTTTCCAATGCCTGCCATTCCTCTTCCAACTCCTTCCAGTCGAGAGGCTGAGCGCCCATTGGTTTGTATTTTAGCACGTATATACAGAATTCATCACCCATTGAAACACATTTTACTTCTTTTCCCTCTGTTGACTGATCTGCCAATTTATTCCCGATTATCTCACCAACACCGTTGTAGCTGCTGCACTGAAGGACACAGATAGGCCTCGGAGATGAAATACCATCTGCCTCAAAACTGTTCTTTATTTTAAAAACTATCATATAGTTACCATCTTTGCCCTTCCTTGTTATGACCCTGGGCTTGCCCCATCCAACCAGTGGTAAAAATGGAGCAATTGCCCCATCCATCCCTTCCATGCACATATCCATGTCAGTCCAGTTAAAGAAATCCATATTCATTTCACCCACGGTTTTACCTGCCCTCTTGCCTACATTGCGAAGAATGGCATCCCTCCCTCTCTCCGTCAATATCTCTCCCATTTTGTCCTTTAACGATTGAAAGTACCTGACTGAAAAAATATCGTAGTCAATCATATTGAGGATATTTAGAACCCTTGTTTTTCCATCCCAGGTGAAAACACCTTCAGGAATGGTACTCTTTTCAAGATCAACTGGCAATATCAGGTCATCATTTAGTTTTTCAAATGTCTCCCAGGTTGGTTGTTGCTCCTCCCTCCCGTCCCCCACACTTTCTAATACACGTTTTATCACCATTGCCAATGTATCTTTTCCAGAAACATTCACAATCTCTTCACCAAACGCCTTCATCAACCCCTTCGACACAAAAAACAGCCTCTCATCTTTACCATCACTCAAAAGATTTACAGAACCCAGATCTACATTGCATACTATGCTCTTAGCATCAGACATAACGAACTCCAAAAAGAAAATGAAAATAAGTAGAAATCTTTCATTTAGTTAAATACCATATTGTCATATTGAACACAATATTTCTAATCTTTGAAGATATTAAAAAAACAAAAATAGCTCAAATAATTTGCCAACTAAATCTTTTCGATAGACTAACGGGGGTGAGTTAAGCTCAACTTTTTTTGTTTTACTATTAATATATTAAAATTATTCATTCATTGTACAATAGTAAACATGGAGCGCCTTTTTTAAATCTCACCTTCGGCATGTTAAAGACATGGCTCATGCCTTTCCCTTATTTGCCAACTTTATGCATCAGCCCCAACACCCCACCCACTTTGTCGTGGGGAGTTTTCTTTGCACCAACTCCCCCCCCACACCATCCCCATCTTGTTCAAATATATGCGACAACCCCTCTCGTCAATTGCCCTCAATCACAATCCTATCCTCAACCTTCGGATCAACAGGACTGTGCTCCTTAAAATAAAACATCAACAAATCCACCATGATAAAAGTCGAATCTACCTTATCCTCAATTTCCCTAAAAATGTAGTAGCCGTCACCACCCTTCACCAGCCACGATGGCACAAGGATCGTGTACTCCCGCTTAAGGTCCAGTGGCGCCCAACCTGTCCCATCCTTCACCATAACCTTGACGACACGCTCGCCGGGAAAAACCACCCGCTTTACATCCCTGCCATCATAGATTGCAGAAAAAGGCCTCTTTGAGGTATCAATGTGTATTTCAAGCCCGCTCACCTGATAAAAACCACCCGCCGATGTCCTCTCCCCCTCCTTGTACCCATCACCTTCGACAATCAACGCCGAAGCGCCAATCTCCAGCACCTTTTTGAGGTCAGAGCCGATAAGCTTGACCTCGTACACAGTATTTCCAAATGGGTCAATGTCAATCAAGTCCTTAAAGGAAAACAAGCCCGCCGGATAGATTCTATCCCCGCGGATGGCACCGGCATTTGTTATGGCAATGTTGATATCCCTACCCTTTTTCTGAAACCAGTCAAGCCACGAATCTGTGATAAGATTTCCAAGGTTGGATTCCTTCTCCCGCACGGTATCCTTTCTGGCATCAAGATCAACAAGGCTCTCTCCCACCGGTTGTCCAAGTTTTCTATTGAACTTCTTTTTGAATCTCGCAAGATATCTTTTAATCCTCTTTTTCTCTCCCACCATCTCATCAAGGAGCACTAACTCCCAGTTGTGATCTGTTATGGAGTCACCGTCAAAGTTGAAAAAAAGCGCCCCAACCTTCTCACCGCCAGCGCCTGCCTGAACAATAATCGTCTCATTGCCGTCTGGGGCGGTAACGGTCTTGTAGAGATATTCGTGGCTGTGCCCGCCAACGATAATGTCAATACCCGATACCTTTGAAGCCAAAAGCGTATCTAAAGCCCCACCAATGTGGGTCAGGGCCACAACGATATCCACCCCTTCTTTGTCAAGGACAGAAACCATCCTCCCAGCCACAGAATAGATATCTTCATCGACAATTACATTATCACCGATGGAACTTTCTTCCTGGAGATTTGGAGTGATAAGCCCGAATATCCCAACCTTGACCCCGGAGATTTCCTTTATCACGTAAGGCTTTATCTTTTTTGATGGAACACCGCCCTTAAAAGTCAGGTTGGAAGAAACGATGGAGAATTTTGCCCCCCTAATCGCCTTCCCATAAACATCGACGCCAAAATCAAATTCATGGTTTCCCGGATTTGCCACGTCATAGCCCGCCAAGTTCATCGATCTTATCTCCGGCATCCCCCCAAACATCTCGTAGAAGACCCCCATCAGGTCGTCGCCTGTGGAGACCATGAGGGCGCCGTCAGTCTTTGACCTTACACCTTCCGCCACCGAGGCAATCCTTTCCATCCCCCCAACACTAATCTTCACCCTCTTGCCGTCCCGTTTGACCTCTGTCTCAAATGGGATAACTTTGCTCTGCAGGTCGGACGTCGTTATTATCGCCAATGACTTTGTTTCTTTTACATCACCACCGAAGGCAGCAACGGCAATGAAAAAGAGGGTCAAGACAACCCCGGTTGTCTTTAGAGAAAGCGACTTATAGTTTTTCATGGTAAATTCCTTTTGGTTTGAGTTTAATTTGGTTTATGATAGCCCTTTTATCCCCTCTTTGAAAAGGCAAAGATGGCGTCCTGAATGATCCTCGTCATATATACACCTTGGGCCAGCGTAATGTATATACCTTTTTCTCCGCCCACTTTTCGGCGATGTATCCGTGCATGCTCTTCTGACCAGAAGAATACGGACTTTCGTCAGAAATCATCAATGATGCTTGGCTTTTTTAGTTTTGCAAAATCGACAACAGGAATATATATCCTGAGATCGGCATCCTTATTAACGACATGGTAATTGAGCTCACTGTCAATCTCAATATGAATCGATTGTTTGGTCTGGGCACATTCGGACCTAATATCAAATGAGATGGATTCGCTTTGTATCTTTTTTTCCTTTTTCACGTTTTTTTCATTCTTTAATATTTGCCCTTGCACGAAGGGCAACGCAAATGCGTCGATAGCTCAAGCCGCGTTCGTCTCCTCGCCGGTACTAAAGGTAACCCGATGCGGTGTAGCATCGGCGGTCACGGGATACGCCCAGAGAACGTCCCCATCTTCGTTTCTAAAAAGGAAAATCTTTCGCCTTTCCAGCTTATCTATAATGGCCACCACCCGATCCAATGGAAGATCTAACTCCTTTGCGATAAGCTCCGGAGCCAGCGGTTTACCCCTCCGAGGAATTTCTCTAACCACGAAATCCCGAACAAGATGATCTTCCCGAGACAAGTAACCGAGGGCCTTATCCGCTTTTTTTGCATTTGCGGAAATCCCCATCTTCCACAAAAAAGTCGGAAGAGGAATCATCTTTTGTCCCGATCCCAAGTATATTCTTTTTCTCATAAGTTCTCCTCCATTGAAAATTGAACTTTATCGAGCCTGAAACAAATTGTATTAATTGATAGAAAAAGGAAATCGGCTTATTCTTTCTTAAAGAAGATTATTTATTGAAACCGTGGCCTTCAGCGGGAAGTGGAAGAATAAGCCATAGGAAATTTTAGCAAAAACAGAGGAGTTTTACCAGAAGAATAATATGAAAAACGATTACAGGGTATCATGTATGTTTTTCGTTCGGTTAAGACATCAAGATAAAGATGATAGGGGAATTAGGTTTTGGCACCAACTTTATTGTCCCCACTCTCTCCATCCCACTCTTTTTTCTTGAACTCGCTCAAGATAATCCC
>JAUWME010000479.1 GCA_030613285.1 Candidatus Zymogenus sp.
GAATCATCAGTGGTAACCTGCATCAATGCCTCGTGGAAATTGGGATCGAATGGTTGACCCAGAGCCTCAATTGCCGAAACGCCGAACTTTTCGAGGGTCCCAAAAAATTGTTTCTGAACCATCCTGACCCCTTCCACAAGGGGATCGTCTGCGGAATCTTCGTCGATATGCTCAAGGGCGCGTTCGAGATTGTCCATCACGGGGAGTATCTCTCTGATAAGCTCCTCGTTGGCATATTTCCTCGAATCGATGGCTTCTTTCTGAACCCTCTTTTTGAAATTCTCCAACTCTGCAACGGCCCTCACATATTGATCTTGCTTTTCTAAAGATTCTTTCTTTACACTCTCAAGCTCTTCCATTAGGCTGTTGGAATCAACGCCCTCTCCCTCCTCCTGATCTGTTTCTTTCAATGATCCTTCTTCAACATCCTTCCCACTCAGATCCGTTTCATCCTCGGCTTCCTCCAGAGCTTTGTCTATATCTTCCTTAGGAATCTCACAATCATTTTTTTCTTCATCTTTAGTAAGAGACTCTTTTTTCTCTCTGGTATCCATTAATTTACAAATCCCTCCTAATCATTATCTCTTAAAATCTTAGTTACCAAGTTTGCGGCAAATTCAACAACTGGAATAACCTTCGAGTAATTCATCCTCATCGGCCCGATTACACCGATGCTGCCTAATACCTGTCCATCCTTTTCATAAGGGGATGCGATGAGCGTGCAGTCACTAATATATTGTATTTCACTCTCGGAGCCGATAAAGACCTTTATCCCGTCCGCTTTTGCAACCTTTTCCAACAACGACAATAAGTTATGCTTATTTTCAAACGTCTCAAATATCCTCTTCATTTTGTCTATATCTGTAAATTCGGGATAACTTAAGATATAGGTTCTCCCCTCAATGAAAATCTCTTCATCGATGATTTCCTCGTTGATTACCTTGTCTGAGAGGAAAAGAGCTTTTTGCAGCAAGTCATCGTAGTTATTCTTCTCCTTTTTCATCTCTTCAAGTATCTTCTTTCTTACCTCCACAAGAGTCAAATCCAACAAAATATCGTTGAGATATCGAGACATCCAATCTAATTTTTTTTGCTCTATACTCTCATCACTGATGACAATCTTGTTGTGGATCATTCCACTGCGTGAAACGAGGATTGCAAGAATCCGATTCTCTGAGAGTCTCACAAAATCTATGTGTCTAAAAAAGGTGTCGGTAAAACTTGGGGTGCTCACCAATGCTGTGTATTTGGATATCTCAGAAAGTACCCTCGATGTCTCTTTTATAACGTCTTTGAGTTCGCCACTGGATGGGTTTATGTTGCGCTCCATCTCTTCAGTTTCTCTACTGGAAAAATCACTTACCTTGATGAGACTGTCAACATAGAACCTGAAAGCAATATCTGTGGGCACCCTTCCGGCTGACGTGTGGGGCTGCTCCAAAAAGCCAATTTCCTCCAAGTCCGACATGATATTTCTTATTGTAGCTGAGCTTACATCTACGTCTTGTCTTTTGGAAACTGTCCGAGAACCCACAGGTCCGCCATATTTTATGAAATCATCAATGACGGCAAAGAGCACTTCTTTTGCCCTTTTCCCAATTATTGGTATCATGAGGTACCTACCCCAATACTAATCTTGAAATAACACAAGGATTCTTCTGAAGTCTCAGAGGAGATTTTACTGAATACTCTTTATGTAAAACGGGCGTTATTTCTATTTACCATCGTTACTTTAAAAAACCATATCAAATGATTGACAAATCTGTTTAGATTATTGAGACAATCCCACAAATAAGCCGCCACCCTCCCCTAAATATCAACCAACCCAAGATACTGACCCAACAATTGGGGGAGCAATGTATACTGATAACTATGATGTTTAGAATAACCACGAATGAGTGATTTGTCAAGCTAAAAAAATGAGGTAATATTGCTAAAACATTGAGGAAATCTTGAGGAGATATTAAGACAATAAATATTGGCTATCAATAGAGATTTTTTATTAAACAGATACGATCTATAGGGATACATCCAAAAACCCTTTTCCCTTGACAAAAAAGAAAAGACTATATATGCTTTTTTATATTTACAACCTCAATAGAGAGAATAGTTTAAAATGAGTAATTTACTTACACAAGATTTTGACACAAGTAAAGTCGTTTCAGAAAGAGAGGGGCAAAACCTCATCATCACTTTAAACAGGGCAGAAAAAAGAAATGCCTTAAATGGAGATCTCCTCTACGGGATAAAGGCCGCCTTTGAGGACGT
>JAUWME010000418.1 GCA_030613285.1 Candidatus Zymogenus sp.
TGGATTATATCCAGTCACCCCAAATAGTTGTCAGCGACTAAATAAGCCTCAATTAGATTACTAATTACGGCAGCCTTTATTATGGAACAACCTCCACTTTTACCCAACCATAAAATCATAACCATTATCAATCCGTATTCAAAGGGAAACTGTAATCCCAGTAACCCTTTTAAGTATTATTTACCTTCGGGCTTGTCACGATCTTCTTCTTTTGCTTCGGCTGTTTGCTCTGCCTGTGTTTCGGCAACTGGCTCTGTCTCTTTTTTCACCTCTTCTGTCTCTGTATCCCCTGTCTCGGCCCCTGCATCTGCTGTTTGCTCTTTCGGTGTTTCTGTTGCTGCTTCGGCCTCTTCTTTTGCGTCTTCTTCAGCTAATTCTTCGGAAACCTTCTCTTCTCTTATCCTCTCACCGTCCACTCTCGCCTCTTCGGCGGCCTTGTGCAGTTCCGCAGCCTTCTTTTCGGCCCGCTCATTTTTCTCCTTGACCTTTGCCATCTTGGCTTCAATCGACTGCTTTTTGATTTGCAGCTTTCTCAGCTTCCTCTGGGCACGCTTCAGTTCTTTACGCTTTTTTCTCAATTCAAGGTCATGCTTGTCGACCGTCCCAACCATCTTTTGAACTTCGGTCTTAAGTTCACCAACTTTTTTTTCTATTGCCTCCATTTACTCCTCTTCCCTCCTTTTCAACTTATCTAATCTTCAATTGTAACATTTATTGCAAAATAGTATCTGCCTTTACCATTCCGACTTGAAAAGCCGGAGAATATATCCGCCGCCAAGTTACTCCCTGAAACATCATTTGTCGCAATCACAACATCCTCACCATTGTCAACCACAACACTGGTTTTTATCTCCTTAAAAACAATCTCCCCGCTCTTGCCATCAGCAAAGTATGAAAGGAATGGTTCAATATCTATTCGGATTTTGCCACTCCCGAGAACTATGGGCGTAACCTTAAAACCTGTAGAGACATCTCTGAAAACAACCCCCTCGTACTGAATTCCCCAATTGTCAAAATAGACGATCACCCTTTCATCTATGGGGACGCTTTTACCGGTGATAAATTCACCGGTGGAGCCTGAAATGATCAGGAGGTTCTGAACTATTAGGCGCTGGGATTTTTCCACCCCACCTTTAGTCGTTGTTTCGAGATAAAGTCCGCTTCCCCAGGGAAGACCACTGACATTTCCCACTGTGAAATTGGCGCCGGAATAGTTCCAGTTCACTCCGAGATTTAGATCGTTAAAGATATTTTCATCAAAGAACGTTGCCTTTATCCGTAACGACCGGGATGGTTTATCAATGAGAGCCACAAACTCTTCTATCTTGTCGAGATTTTCCCTCCTATCTACAACCAGAAGGGAATTGGTTCTAACGTCTGCCGTTACTTTGCCGATGTCCGACAAAAGCGGTTTTACTTGATTTACAAGCTCATCTGCAGACCTGTGGTTAATCTTAATGAGTATGTATTCGAGGGCTTGGGCCTCTTGAAATAACATTCCGAGAAACAGAGATAGTAGAAGTGTGGTTATTAAAAAGCTGTTTCTTTTTATGCCTCTCACCTTTCTAATAATAACATTAAACTACAACAATATCCAACAAAAACCAAAAGCGATATCAAAACATAAGGAAGTAATTAATCAATTATTGGACGAGCCTGTATTCTGTCCTAAAGCTGTTGTCCATGAGTTTATCTAAAACTCCATCGACAAACTCGGTCTTCATGTCACTTAAGAGGATAGAAAGCAAGGAATCCCGTTCTTTCACAGGATATATGATCCTCGGTTCACCCTCGATGCCGGCCATCTCTGCGGCCTTATCAATGGCATCTTCCATGTTCCCCAACTCATCGATGAGCTTCAGCTTCAACGCCATCTCGCCACTCAAAATCCTTCCGTCGGCAATCTCCAAGACCTTATCCTGCGAGAGTTTTCTTTCCAGCGCCACGACTTTTACAAACTGCATAAAGATATTATCAATGTAATCTTGCAGGTATGCCCTCTCTTCATCGGTCATTTCACGAAATGGGTTTCCTGTGTCTTTAAATTTCCCACTTTTTATAACCATCCCTTTAATTCCCAGAGAATCCATGGCACCGGCAAAGTTCAACCCCTGAAGTATAACGCCAATGCTTCCCGTTGTAGTACCGGGATTTGCGACAATATAATTTGTGCCGAGTGATATATAGTAGCCTGCAGAGGCCGCAACGCCACCCATAGAAGTCACCACGATTTTTTCTTCAGATAGTTTTTTTAACTCCTCATATATCTCTTGGGCAGCAGCCACACCACCCCCCGGAGAATCCACCCTCAAAACAACGGCGACAATATCATTCCTCTCCCTAAAGTCCTTTATCGTCTTGATAATATCTTTGGAATCGTAGATAACACCTTCCACCTCTATTATTCCCACTCCCTCCGAAAAAGGCTTAATACCCTTGACAATATATAAAGATAAAGAATAAATAGTTACAATCACGGCCAGTGAAACACCGATGACTATTAAAACTGTTATCCCCTTTTTTTTGGCCATCTTCCCTACCTCTTCATCTATTGGATAAAACGAAACTGGTTCAGACAATGTCTGAACCAGTGTAATAATTTAACTCACAAGGTCTCAATTTTTCGAGGATCTATTCTATCATCTCCAGTCGTTTCCATTGACAAAAATATCTCCCTCTCCTTTGTGTCAGAGATTGATAGAGCTTTTTCTATTCTTTACTTTCTTCCTCTGAAATATCTTCTTCCACTTCTTCATTTTTTGCTTCTTCAGCCTCCTCCTGCTCTTCCTTCACTTCATCATCCGAATCATCGATTTGCTCTTCTTCACCCTTTGCTTCTACAGCCTCTTCCTTCTCCTCTTCCT
>JAUWME010000414.1 GCA_030613285.1 Candidatus Zymogenus sp.
ATCTATGGTAAACATACAAATGAGTTTGATTATTTTAAATGAAAAAGGAGGATTTCATGAAGAAAGTTGCTGTATTGGTTTCAATCGCCTTTATTATCGGAATCTTTTGTGTTCCGGCATTTGCCTTTGACAAAAAAGAGACGATAGTAAAAGCTGATGAAGCTTACGACAAGGGTACCATGGCAGGGTACAAGGAAGCTAAAAAGCTCCTGGCCCCGTTTGTGGGCAAAGACGAGGAAGCTACGTGGAAGTTTTCCCGGGCATCCTACCAGATAGGAGTAAGGACAACGAACAAGGAAGCAAGAAAGGCCATTTTTGAGAAATCATTCTTGGCAGTGGAGAAGTACATAGATGCTGGCTCCAAAGTTGTTGGAACAAACTATTGGTATGCGCTAAATGCAGGTCAATACGGAAAACTCAAAGGGATAATCAAGTCTCTTTTCCTCGTAAAACCAATGAAAAAGGCGTGTAAAATTGTCATCGCTAAAAATGCCGCCTTTGAAAAAGGCGCAGCCTACACTGTCCTTGGCGCCATCGAATATGAAGTTCCTGGTGGAGACACTGACCTGTGTATCTCATATTGCAAAAAGAAATTGCCGTACGAAAAATATGACATGACAGCGAATCTCTACCTTGCAAAGGCATATTACGAAAAGAAAGAATACGCAAAAGCTAAAGGGTATGTCGAAACAGCGATAAATAACAACAAAAATCCGAAGACTGCCAGCGATAAGGAAGATGTTGTTGAAGCAAAAGAGCTTCTTAAAAAAGTGAAAGCAAAGCTGGCCAAATAAGGCAACTTTGACAAAACTATCGGGGGGGCTGTAATGGGACTGCCCCCCCATTTTTAAATAATTTGAAGATTTCGAAGGATCAAGGATGGACATCATAAAAAAAGCCGTTAAAAATGGCCAAAAGAGCCTCTCTGAACATGAATCGAAGCTCTTTATCAATTCTTATGGAATAATTGTTACAAAAGAAGAGCTGGCATCCTCTGAAGAGGAAGCAATTAATATCGCAAATAAAATCGGATATCCTGTAGTGCTAAAAGGCAACTCACCAGAGCTCACACACAAAACAGAGATGGATGTCATTGAACTGAATCTTTCTAACGATGACGAAGTTAAAGCAGCCTACAAAAAAATTATGAAAACAGGCGTTGTTCCCAAAGGGGGAATCCTTGTACAGGAAATGGTAAAAGGACAAAGAGAACTTGTCATTGGACTAATAAGAGATCCACAGTTCGGTCCCTGCGTCATGTTCGGACTCGGCGGAATCTATGCAGAAGTCCTAAAAGATGTTTCATTCAGGGTTGCGCCCCTAACTGAATACGACGCAATGCAAATGATGGATGAAATCAACGCAAAAAAAATCCTCGAAGAGTTCAGAGGAAAACCCGCCGTTGATAAAAAACTCCTTGCGCAAGCGCTAATCAACATCGGCAAAATAGGGCTGGAACACGACGCCATCACCGAAATAGATATCAATCCCATTATCATAAAAGGGGATAAACCCATCGCCGTCGATGCACTAATTATCCTCGGAAACGGGGCTGACGACTAAATATTATGAGGGGAATGTCGGTAATTTTTAAGGGGGATAGTAGGATATGATTGGATGATGGGGGTTGTCGATAATATTTGTAGGGGCAGGCAACAGTGCCTGCCCTTGTTGTATTGTATCACTAAATGGAGTTGGGGGTATCGCGGGGTTGCTGGGAATGTAAAATGGGGTTGGTAGGGGTATCCGTACCTGCCCAAGTTGTATTATATACTACATGGAGCTGTCTGTAATGTAAGTAGGGTTTGCTGATATATAAGATGTGCTATCTAAGTAGTTGTGATATGTGATACCACACCAAATGAATCAATCTTCTGAAAAAATATTATCTAAATAATTGCGGCAACCCCACCAAATGTCACCCCAGCTGAATATGTCAACTACATACGAATTGCCTTTCCTTCTGTTATGAAAATGTACCAACCCTCCACTAAATAAACTAACCATCTGAAAAAGTATTATCTCAATAAATGTACCAATCCCCCGGAAATTACGTCAACCCCATAATTACAACAGACCCCACTATTTAAGGCCGAGCATTACCTTTGCCTCTTCCACCGTTGCCGGCTCTCTCCCTATGTCTCTCGCAATACGAACCATTCTCTCTACAAGCTGGACGTTGCTTTCCGCCAGAACGCCTCTGGAATAATAAATATTGTCTTCCATCCCAGTTCGAATATTCCCGCCCATGGCCATGGCCATCACGGTCATCCGAAGCTGAAACCTTCCGATGGTGATAACCTGCCAGCTGGAGCCTTCTGGGAGTTCAGAAAGAAATGTCATTATGTGCTTCGGGTCGGCAGGAATGCCACCCATAATTCCCATAACAAAGCTGAAGTGTATAGGAGTTTTTAGTATACCCTTATCAGCAAGTTCCAACACATTTGCAACGTGGCTTAGATCGTAAACCTCAACCTCAATGCCTATACCCTGTTCGTTAAGACCGGTAACATATTTTTCGTTGAACCAGAGGGGGTTTTCAAATGTGGCGGCACCGTACTTGGTTCTAAATTCAAATGTCCCGGCGTTTATTGTGTGCATTTCCGCCTGAGGCGAAATGGTCAAAAGACCCAACCTCTCTTCCAGAGTGGCGCTCCTAACATTTCCGTCCTTATCCATATACGCACCGATACCGTTTCCTATCTGGCTGATGATGGGAGATTTCTCGCCGATTAGTTTCAAGGCTTTGTTGTAGATGTTGAGATCTGGTGGGTTCAGCCCGGCAGCTCCCCTGACGTGAAGGTGAAGTACCGATGCCCCGGCATTGTAGCAATCAAGTGCATCCTGGGCCTGCTCTTCGGGTTGTTCCG
>JAUWME010000315.1 GCA_030613285.1 Candidatus Zymogenus sp.
TGAAATAAAGGAAAAGGGATCAATTTCAAGTGAGCTCGATAGAATAATCAGTCAGGCACTCACTGAATTTAAAGATAATTTTGTAGTCTAAATCTATTTATTAAACCCATATAAATTCTATGGCAAACCTTAAAAACATACGAAAACGAATCCTGTCGGTCAAAAACACCCAGCAGATTACAAACGCTATGAAGATGGTGGCAGCCGCTAGGCTCAAAAAAGCCCAAGATAGAATCGAAACGGTGAGACCATACGCCGACAAAATGGTGGAAATCCTTGCAAGTGTCGCATTGAGAACTGACTCCGAAGCACACCCTCTTCTCACTCAACGACCACCAGAAAAAGCAATGTTAATCCTCCTCACTTCCGACAAAGGACTCTGCGGCGCTTTCAACCAAAACATTATCAAAACCGCTGAGGCCTTTATCAGAAACAACAAACGGAAATATTCCGATATTCACCTGACAATCATCGGTAAAAAGGGACACGATTTTTATAAAAAACTCGATATTCAAATATACAAAGATTATGTTGGTATTTCTGGAAAACTGGATTTTACACTCGCCGGAAAAATCTCTACCGATTTAAAGGAGAGGTTCCTAACAGAGAAGGCCGATGAAATCTATCTCATTTATAACAGGTTTCAGTCCGCAATTAATCAGGAGCTAATCTTCACCCGTCTCCTCCCTATTGCTCCCCTTGAAATCCCAAAAGACGATTTGGCCCTGGAATACCTCTTCGAACCCACAAAAGCCGAAATATTAGACGGACTATTATTTAAAAATATTGAGACTCAAATATTTAGAAGCCTCCTGGAGTCAGAGGCATCTGAACTGGGGGCAAGGATGACAGCCATGGAGAGCGCTACATCCAACGCCAATGACATGATCGAAAGATTGACATTAGAATACAACCGCGCCCGTCAGGAAAGTATTACAAATGAGCTTATGGAAATTATTGGAGGGGCCGAGGCATTAAAATCCTGATGGGTTGTTACGAGAGGGTTATTACAGTTTTGTCTCACTCAATATTATTTGAATTATTCTTTATAAGAACAACAAGTTTCGACTTACTAAAAACAATAAAAACATTACCAGACATAGAGTCTGCGGTTTAATATTTTATGTTGACTAACGTTGCGATGCCTAAGGAGGTTTCTGTTTAAAAATGAACAAAGGTAAAATTATTCAAGTTATTGGTCCAGTTGTAGATATTCATTTCCCAGATAAGCTTCCGGAAATTTTTACAGCCGTTAGAATAACAAACCCCTCCATCAGTGACAAAGAGGGTAATTTGGTGGTCGAAATAGCGCATCATCTGGGCGATAACATCGTTCGCACTATTGCGATGGACAGTACGGAAGGTTTGGTAAGAGGCATGGACTGTGTGGATACGGGCGAGCATATCACTGTCCCCGTTGGAGAAGGAACATTGGGGAGAATTATGAATGTGATCGGGGATCCGGTGGATGAACTCGGCCCAATTGAAACAAAAGAACGGTGGCCAATTCACCGCCCAACTCCCTCATTTGTCGATCAGGACGTCTCCATAGAGGCATTTGAAACCGGTATCAAAGTGGTCGACCTCTTAGCACCCTATCCAAAGGGTGGAAAGGTAGGACTATTTGGCGGTGCAGGTGTAGGAAAAACCGTCTTCATTATGGAGTTGATTAACAACATCGCCAAACAACACGGTGGCTTTTCCATCTTTGCAGGCGTCGGCGAAAGAACAAGGGAAGGAAATGACCTCTGGCTGGAAATGAAAGAAAGCAAAGTCCTCGATAAAACGGCTTTAATCTATGGCCAAATGAACGAACCCCCCGGTGCCAGAGCAAGAGTCGCTCTCTCTGCGTTGACCGTGTCCGAATACTTCCGGGACGTAGAAGGTCAAGACGTGCTCCTCTTCATTGATAATATTTTCCGCTTCACCCAAGCAGGAAGTGAGGTGTCAGCACTCTTGGGCAGAATACCATCAGCCGTTGGGTATCAACCTACACTTGCCACAGAAATGGGGGAACTTCAAGAAAGAATCACATCCACCAACAAAGGCTCTATTACCTCGGTGCAAGCAATCTACGTTCCAGCAGATGACCTTACCGATCCAGCGCCAGCAACAACCTTTGCCCATCTCGATGCCACAACTGTCCTCTCAAGGCAGATATCAGAACTCGGTATCTATCCCGCTGTGGATCCCCTCGACTCAACATCAAGAATTTTAGACCCCGATGTGGTGGGAGAAGAACACTATAAAGTAACCAGAGATGTCCAGCTTGTACTACAAAAATATAAAGACCTTCAGGACATCATCGCCATTCTCGGAATGGACGAACTCGACGAAAACGACAGACTCGTTGTCTCCAGAGCCAGAAAGATACAGCGATTTCTTTCCCAGCCCTTTTTTGTCGCCGAAGAATTTACAGGAACCCCAGGAAAATACGTCACCCTCGAAGAGACCATCCGTGGATTTAGAGAAATAGTTGACGGAAAACACGACGATATCCCAGAGCAGGCCTTCTACATGGTTGGCGGCATAGATGATGTTCTCGAAAGAGCCAAAACCCTACTCGGATAACCACTGCCGGGGGGTTGCTGGAATATATAAATAGTAGGTGCCGATATGGGTGGTGGGATGTTGGGGTTGGCTGGATGTTGAGATGGTAAGGTGAAAATAGGGTTTGTTAGACAAACTGAAAATTTAACAAAATCTAATTATTCTCCTCTTCTTTAAGGGGAACAGGAAAAAATGGGCATTTATCTTGATATAGTAACGCCAGAGAAAGTGGTTGTCAGCGAAGAAGTCGAAAAAGTCGTGTGTCCCGGATACGATGGTGAGTTAGGAATACTATCCGGACATATTCCTCTCATTACAAGTTTGAAGATCGGCGAAATTAATTTTATTGACTCTGAAAATAAAAAAGACCACTACCTGATAGTTACCGGTGGGTACTTAGAAGTAACCGGAAAAAAGATTACTATATTAGCTGACCGGTGCATACGATCCAGAGACTTCGATAAAGTACAGACAGAACTTGATCTCAAAAAGTCAGACGAGGTTCTTAAAACCGCCGAAAAGGATTCTGTTGAGTACCTACAGGCAAAGGAAGATTACGACTACTCCCGGGCCATTTTAAAACTGTTGGAAAAGATCGGTTAGAAATAGAGCAATAAATATAATGTGAACGTGGGCAATTGGCTCCTATGAATCGGAGGTTGCCTATTTTTTTGAAGTGGGCGGGTGAGAATCGCTTTATCCTAACGCATCTCCTTTGTGGGACTACCACAACATTTAAATTGTTACAAAATAAATTGACAAGGAAAGAGACATTGCTATCTCTTCTACTTTCACTTTCAGAATACTAATATTTATACCACCCCCCCAAACACCAAAAAAGTCGTTACCTCTGCTTCTGGGGTATCTTCGGGATAAGCCACGACAAAAAGCTCTCCTCGCTTCTCGTCTGGAGGGCAACAATACTGGGCCCCGCCAGCTCAACCACCAGACCCTCACCACTCAATAACGTGCTCTTCAATCCCCCCACAGATTTCACCTTGAACTCAATGTCAGCATCAAACGCCACAAGGTGCCCGGTATCAACGATATATTTTTGGTCCTTTTCGAGCTTTACGTTATGTATTGCACCGTAGCTTGACATAATTAGGTCCCCGCTGCCACTCACCTTTAACATAAAAAGCCCTTCACCACCAAAGAACGTCTTTGCCCCACCCCACTTTGTGTCTATCTCAATCCCTTCTCCCGACGCAAGATACGAACCGGACTGCACCATTAACGTTCTATTATTCAACTTGGTTGCTATAATATCACCGGGAAGTGTTGGTGCAAGGGAAATCTGCACACCTTCACCTGTTGCCGTGTATGTATTTATAAAAAAGCTTTCACCACCCAAGACAGCCCTTGTCAATGATTTTAGGATACCACCCCTGGCCTTTGTC
>JAUWME010000181.1 GCA_030613285.1 Candidatus Zymogenus sp.
GGATACCTTTGCCCGGTGTGATGTCTGTGGCATGAGCGCTAACGTTGAGCGGGCGGAGGTAATTTCAAGTTCGGCAAGTTCGTTGGAGTCTGCTGACAAATCCACAGAGCGCCCCCCCTTGGAGATGGAGAAAGTCCACACGCCCAACATGACCACCATCGATGACCTGAAATCCTTTTTCAAGATTGAAAACAATCTGTTTCTAAAAGCAGTGGCATATAGATACGATAACGAAAGCGCAGACAAAAAGGTTGTCATCGCATTTATCAACGGCGCCTATGATGTAAACGAGACGAAGCTGATAAACAGGCTCGGCGTTGTGGAGCTTGAGCCAGCAGACCCGAAGACCCTTGAGGGACTCGGCGTTGTTCCGGGCTTTATATCCCCCCGCATAGCAAAAAACAAGGGCGTTAAGGTTATCTTTGATAAAACCGTATTGACGCAGCAAGCATACATTGTTGGCGGTGATGAGGTTGATTATCACACAAAGAACTTTGTTTTTGGGAGAGACTTTGAAATTGAGACCACCCACGATATTGCCACAGTGAGGGACGGAGACCCCTGTCCCCTATGTAATACTGATAATAAGGACAGTGGAAAAAAAGTCGGTAAGATTACCCTCCAAAGGGGGATTGAGCTTGGGCACACGTTTCAGCTTGGCACCCGCTATTCTGTGGCGATGGGGCTTAAATATCTGAGTGAGGAGGGAAAAGAGGAGCCGGTATTTATGGGTTGTTACGGGATTGGCGTGGAGCGGGCCATGGCCAGCATTGTTGAGGCACATCACGACGAAAATGGGATAATATGGCCCACAAGCGTTGCCCCGTTTGATATTGAAGTTTTGCCCCTTGGGGTTAACGATGCGGTTGTTGAGGCAGCTATTGATGTAGCGGAGAAATTGGGCAGCTCCTTTGGGGTCTTGTTGGACGATCGCGAGGAGTCCGCGGGGGTAAAGTTTGCCGACAGTGATCTCTTGGGTTTTCCACTCAGGGCTGTGGTGAGCAAAAAGCTGGTGGAGAAGGGGGAGGTGGAGTTTAAGGTCAGGAGGTCGGGGGAGGTTGTTGTGGTTAAGGCCGATATCGCCGTTGAAACCGCAAGTTCGCTATTGAAAAAAATTGCCAAAGATGAGGGGGTAATTTGAAATGAAGAGCAGATATTTTGCTATGGCATTGACGTTGACCATTGCCATGATTTTGTTTGGGTGTGTGGCCACAAAATCGGTGGGCGAGGAAGAGGCCGCCCAAACCCTTGAGGAATTTCTTGAGGGAACAATCATTTTAAAGGGTGGAGAGATGGTCGATGCGAAGGTGGGGGATGTCTTAACTGTGATATTAGAAGCAAATCCATCAACGGGATACAGCTGGGAGGCAGCAATTGATCCGGTGGATTCTCTTACCGAAGAGACGAAGCGGTATTTTTCTAAATCTGATAAGAAATTGATGGGTGCCCCGAAGACGCTGGTGTGGAAGTTCAGCGCAAGTTCTGAGGGTGATGCAACGCTAACTTTTTGCTACCTGCGCTCCTGGGAGGGAGAAGAGGGGATCAAAGAGACGGTTGTTTTCAAGGTCAGAGTTGCCAAATAAAATTATTCCAACATGCCCCGCAGTAACTACTTTTAGAAGTTGAGACGGCTGCCGACATTTTAGACAGCCCTTATCAATAGCAAAAAAGCCCTTGGGTTACCCCAGGGGTTTTGTTTTTGGGACTAAATCCTCGAATTTATAACCTACCTATTACCCTATCCCGTATTTTATTTCCCACGCAACATTACACTCACCATTATTCATTGGGATCTTATCTCTCTCCCACACCGAGCTTTTTTTCTAACTTACGGCTTGAGGCGGTCAGGGGGTAGCAGACTAAAAAGTAAACCACCGCGGCGAAGAAATATAATCCCATTGTAACAGTGGTATTAACCTCTCTGTTGCTTGTGGCAAAAATAGTCGATGTAAATTCCATCACGCCAACAAACCAAAGCAGGGAGGTGTCTTTAATGAGGCTTACGAACTGGTTGACGAGGGATGGAATCATGTTTTTTAGGGCCTGGGGAAGGATGATATATATCATGGCCTGGGTGTGGGTCAGGCCCGAGGAGCGGGAGGCCTCCATCTGGCCTTTACTCACAGAGAGAATCCCAGCTCTGACGATCTCTGCGATGTATGCCCCTGTAAAGGCGATTAATGCAAATATTCCATAATAAACGCGCCCTACACTTTTTAGGGTTTCTGAAAGGCCGGGGGGGAAAAAACAGAACCAGAATATCACCAGGATTAGTGGGACTGACCTGACAAGCTCAATATACCCTATGGCGGGGTAACTGAGCCACCATCTCCTGCTGTTTCGCATAAGGCCAAAGATAATTCCGGCAATGAAAGCCAATAAGAGGCTTACAGCGGCTACTAAAATTGTGAGCGTTAGTCCGCCGATTTTGCCGCGTAAACCAAAGAGGAAAAACATTAAGTTGTTGTATATAACGCCATACGGATAAGTAAAAATAACTGTAATCATGCTTTTAAAAAAAAGAGTAATGCTCGAAAACAATATTTCGGATAGGAGCAATAGGAGCAGGATTACAACAGTAGCTGCTTTTAGGATAATCCTCGTCAATTTTTGTGTGCGGGCGTGGGACATATCAATACCGTGTATAGCTCAAAAAGTACTTATTGTACTGGTTTAATGCAAAAGAAATAGCTAAAGACAAGGACAGGTAAATAATTGTTGTTACGGAGAGGGCCTCAAATATCCTTGCTGTGCCTCCAAAGAGAAATCTCGAAGATGCCATAAGCTCGACAACCCCGATAGACATTACCAAAGAGGAGTATTTGGTCAGATTCAAAGATTGGCTTATCAATGGAGGAATTACGATCCTGATGGCCTGGGGGAGTATAACAAGCCTCATTGCCTGAAGGAACGAGAATCCCTGGGCGCGGGAAGCCTCCATCTGCTCCTTCGGGATGGACTGAATTCCCGCCCTGATCTCTTCAGCTATAAAAGCAGAGGTGTAGATGGAAAGCGCAATTACCCCGTAAGCAAACTCTACGTTAGATTGAGCTTTTAACCAAGTTGTAAAAACTTTTGGGAGGAGAGGATCGGTGCCGAAGTACCAGAAAAATATTTGAATGAGGAGCGGTGTGTTCCTTATAAATTCGATGTAGGACTTGGCGAAAATATCGAGGACTTTTACATTGCTCAACCTGAAAATAGCAAGGACGGTGCCCAGAGACATTGCAACAACAAGGGAGATAATGGATATCTTGATTGTCGTAATGACTCCCAATACATAAAGATCGACGTACGATTGGCGGGTAGCCTCGATATAATTTGTGAAAAATATCGCATAGTTGAGCTTATAGTTAAACTCAATGTTGAGCACATTGACAAGGAGTATCTTATATACTACGAAATAGATAAAGAGGGCAATGGCAAGAAAATATAGGGGATAGAAGATAAACCGATACCGATTTATCAGTATAGATGCTTCAACTTTTAGTTCTCGGGCTTTTTTTATCATTACAGAAAATAGTTCTTTCGGTTTTTGAGTATCTAAAAAGCGCTTTTCCTCTTTGTTCGGGTACGCATTAATCGGATGACCCTAAAAAAAAGGGGGAGACAGCTCTCCCCCTTCAAATGTAAGCTAATCTTATGGCCAGAGTTCAATTTCCCAGCTAAGGGGCATATAGTACTTGGTGTCTTCTCCCAGCCACTTGTCGTAGATCTTCTTCCATTCGCCATTTCTCCACATCTCCATGAGGGTGAAGTTGACGAAATCACGCCATTCGGAATCGTTATTTGGAAGGCCCAGTCCGTAGGGCTCGCTGGAGAAGAAATCTCCAACAATCTTCCAGTCTTCCGGATTATCGTCGCTTCCCATAAGTCCCACGAGGATGACAGAATCGGTAGTCATCGCAACGACCTTACCCTGCTTCAGTGCCAAAAAAGCCTCTGGGTAACCCTCAAACGAAATAACTTCGCAGTCGGGCTGGGCTTCCTTGACGTTCTTCTCGCTGGTGGAACCTTTTACGGATCCAACCTTGAGACCGGCAAGGTCATCAATGCTTGCAATCTCGCTGTCTTTGGGCACCAGAAGCTTCTGGCCGTCCATGAAGTATGTGATGGAGAAGTCGATGACCTCATCCCTCTCAATCTTATGTGTCATGGTGGCCGCCAGGATATCAACTTGACCGTCAGTCAGCATTTGAATGCGGTTGGCGGAAGTTACGGCTGTAAACTTAACCTTTACCTTCAGCTTCTTTGCGATGTACCGGCAAATGTCAACGTCAAAACCGACGAGCTCCCTCTCCTTCTCACCAACAAAACCGAATGGGACAACAGAGTCCTTCACGCCGGCTCTTAAGACACCTCTCTCCTTGATCGCCTCGATAGTCGAGATTGTTACTGGCGCTACTATGGTGTCACCACCATCTCCGACAGGTGCGGGCTCAGGCGCTGGCGCCTTTTCGCAGGCAAAAATGGCCACTACCATTACGAGGGCCAAAGCTACTACTAAAAGTTTCTTCACGGAATCCTCCTTGTTAAAAAACACATATTAAAAGTATCTCAAAGTATCTCATTGAGAAACGCCTTTGTTCTTTCATCTTTGGGGTTGGTAAAGAAATGCTCTGGTGTCCCCCTTTCGATTATCAATCCCACATCCATAAAGATAATACGATCCGCCACCTCTCTGGCAAAGCCCATCTCGTGGGAGACAACGACCATTGTCATCCCCTCCCTGGCGAGGTCTTTCATTACGTTTAAGACTTCGCTTATCATTTCGGGATCGAGGGCGGACGTGGGTTCATCAAAGAGCATGATCTTTGGTCGCATGGCAAGCCCACGGGCGATGGCAACCCTCTGTTGCTGTCCTCCCGAAAGCTCCGCCGGATATTTGTAGGCCTGCTCTTTGATGCGAACCTTTTCGAGAAGCTCCAATCCAAGGGCCTCTGCCTCTGCTTTTTTCATTTTCTTGACTTTAATTGGCGCCAGCGTGATGTTTTTTAGAACAGACATATGGGGATAGAGATTAAACTGCTGAAATACCATCCCTATCTCAGCTCTGAGTTCGTTGATATTTGTTCTGGGGTCGGCAAGGTTATAGCCGTCAACGATGAGCTCGCCCCCGTTTATCAGCTCAAGCTCGTTAATGCAACGAATTAATGTAGATTTTCCAGAACCGGAGGGGCCGCAAATAACAACCACCTCTCCCTGTTTCACATGGAGATTAATATCTTTCAAGGCATGAAAACTGCCGTAGTATTTATCTACTTTTTTAAAAATTATCATAAATTTTCATTTCCTTGCATCAAATTTACACTAATTAGAAATAATGTCAACCCTTAAATGCATTACAAATAGACAATTACTATTTTCTTCTCATGTACTGTGCAATATTGGTCGGTAAGGTTTCTGGTCGGGCTTTTTCCCCTTCTCTTTCTTAAAAGGTCTTTCCGGCACGATCATCAAAACGGGACACGAGGCTTTTTTTAAGACTCTCTCTGAGGTGGAGCTAAATTCATGATAGAACTCCTTCTTCTTTCCATGGGCACCCATCACAATGAGGTCGGCGTCCTCGTTGCCGGCAAGGTTTACAATCTCCTCTGACGGTAATCCATGAAGT
>JAUWME010000285.1 GCA_030613285.1 Candidatus Zymogenus sp.
TTTGTTGACACGAGCCTTTAAGTTAGGGCATAATGTCATAGACGTTTTGATTGAAATTTAATATCCGACAAATAAAGTAGGTATAATAGGAGGAGGCAGATGACTGAAAAAATATATTTTGCGGATGCCAGAGCCGACCATAAGACGACCCTCTTTGCAAAAATCAACATGTTGATTGAGAAGATGGATGTTGCAGGGATGATATCAAACAAGGCACTAACGGCAATCAAGGTTCACTTTGGTGAGCGGGGAAACACCGCATTTTTACGCCCCACCTATTGTCGGCCGTTCATCGATGCCGTAAAGGGTGCTGGCGGGCTTCCCTTTGTAACTGACTGCAACACCCTTTACGTCGGGGCCAGAGGCGAATCGGTCTCCCACCTCATGTGCGCCTACGACAATGGCTTTACCCCAGGGGCTTTGGGCGCCCCCATAATCATCGCCGATGGAATCCGGGGCGACAGCGTTGTGAATGTCCCCATTGAAGGGGAAATATTTAAAAGCGCTGTCATAGGAGCAGACATCGTCAAGGCTGATGCGCTGATTGCTCTGACCCACTTTAAGGGCCACGAGCTTTCTGGCTTTGGCGGGGCCATAAAAAACCTTGGGATGGGTTGCGCGGGTAGAGAGGGCAAGCACGCCCAACACAGCGATGTTGCACCAAAAGTTAAACAAAAGTACTGCACTGCCTGCGGTAGTTGCGTTGAGAACTGCCCCGCAAACGCCATCACCATTGACGACAAGGCCTTCATCGATTCCGAAGTCTGCATCGGTTGCGGACAGTGCATCCTAAGCTGCCCCACTGGTTCTATCAAGATAATCTGGAACCCTTCCTATGAGGACTTCCAGAAAAAGATGGCCGAATACACCCTGGGCGTCTTGAAGGGAAAAGAGAATAAAACAATACTTTTTAATTTTATCATTGACGTAACCCCGGCCTGCGACTGCTACCCATTTTCCGACGCCCCCATCGTGGGAGACATCGGGATAGTGTGCGGAACAGATCCTGTGGCCATTGATCAGGCATCAGCCGACCTTGTTAACGAAGCGAGGGGCATTGACGGTACTGCACTAAAAGAGAATCACGAGCCGGGCGGAGACAAATTCAGGGGAGTCTATCCCTACGTTGACTGGACGTTTCAGCTCTCCCACGGCGAGAAGGTGGGCCTTGGAACAAGAGATTACAATCTAATAAAGGTATAAACATGAAAGATTTTAAAACCCTGACTTTTGAAGAGCCTGAACCCGGCCTTGCCTTGGTAACGCTTAACCGCCCTGACAACCTAAACGCCATTGACGTTGCCATGCTCGATGATTTTGAAAAACTCTTTGAGTTTCTCTCAAACGATGATGCCATAAAAGTTTTAATTCTGACAGGAGCGGGACGGGGTTTTTGCTCTGGTGCAGACCTTCAGGCAGCAACTGCCCACAAAGATACAAAGCACTTTTCAGACCCGGAGTTTTTCCTGAAATTGGTTCAGGAAAGATACGCCTCGATAATTTTAAACCTTCGGCAGATCCCCCAGCCGGTGATAGCGGCGGTAAATGGCCCTGCGGCCGGGGGTGGTTTTTGCATCGCCTTGGCTTCTGATATAAGGATTGCAGTGCCCGATTCATTTTTTATAGCATCATTTATCAACATCGGACTTTCCGGCGGAGAACTTGGAACTACGTATTTTCTGCCAAGACTTGTGGGTCTCTCCAACGCCTCTGATATTGTAATGACCGGAAGAAAAGTCCCCGCCGATGAGGCATTAACGATGGGGCTTGTCAGCAAAGTTGTCCCGGCGGATGAACTTATCAGCAGTGCCATTGCAACCGGAAGGACTCTTCTTCAAAAAACCCGGGGTGCGCTGAAACTTACAAAGTACGCCCTCAACCAGAATGTCAACGCACCCAGCCTTGAGGCAGCACTGGACCTTGAAAACAGGAACCAGACCATCATGGTCTTTTCGGGCGCATTTTTTGAAATGATAAAATCCTTTTCCGGTGGCAACGATGAGAAATAACAAAACGAGGAAATTGAGGTTGATGTTTCCATGAGAATTATTTTTGTCACCCACGCGGAAACATTGGACGCCCCGCCGAGGCTTCTATCCAAACGCGGTAAAAAACAGGCGAAATCCACAGCAAAACTCATCAAAAAACTTCTTGGTGATGATTTCAAAGTATCAAAGGCGGTCTCTTCACCCGCTATTCGCTGCATTGAAACGTCGCTTATAATTCTAAAAGAGCTTTCTGGTGAAAAAATGAGGAGGGTCGATACCGATCCCCGCCTGATGGCAGCAAGAGAACCCATGGAACCCGACCAGTTGTTGAGGGCGATTGCCGACTACTCCTGCGACGGGGTTTTGGTAACACTCCATGCCGATCTCGCCAACGCACTCCCTGCACGGGATAAAATTGACAATGTCAGCGATGGTTGGTTCCAAACAAGGCCTGTTCTTGCCATTGTCGATTGGGAACAAGATCGCCCTTGGGAAGAGAGCAAGATTTTGTACCTTTTGGGGCCAAACGCTAAACCCCTTATGAAGCCGAATGATGGAAAACCACTTTTCCTGACATGAGGAAAGACTATGATTAAGTTAAAAATCCCAAAAAATGTAATGGAAGGCGCAGAGCCTTTTGAGCTTCCTATCAAGAAAACAAACAAGGCCGTCCTTCTGCTCCACGGACTTACAGGGACGCCTTCTGAGATGCAATACCTTGGTGAGCGACTCCATGATGAGGGATTTTACGTCTTTGCGCCACTTCACCCCGGCCACGGGACGAGCATCAAAGACCTGAACATGACTACATGGCAGGAGATTTACGCATCTGTAGAAAAGCTGTATCTGAAAATTCGGGATAATTTTGATGATGTCTTTGTTGCCGGTCTTTCCATGGGGGGGCTTTTGATATTGAAGCTAACAATGGATTACGGTAACGAGATAAAAGGCGCTGCGTCCCTTTCAACACCTATGAAATTTGCTGGCTGGAAGCCCAAGGTATTTCTTCCGATAGCCAGATTTACTGGGCTAAAGCATATCTACCCCGACCTTCCCAAACTGGAAGATGACGTGGCCGACAAAGAAGATGTGGAGGAAACCCACGTCTGTTACGACCGTGTCTCCATTAAGGCTGCCATTTCCATCGTAAAGCTGATGAAGATTGTAAAATCAAAGCTCCCTACAATTACAACCCCGCTTCTTGTAATGCAGTCAAACCTCGACACAACTGTGGAGTTTAAGAGTGTTGACATTATTTATGACGGCGTGTCGTCTGCTATCAAAAAGAAGGTGATTCTAACAAATTCGCTCCACACTATAACTGTGGACGTGGAAAAAGACGACGTGGCCAAAAGCGTCATCGACTTTTTTGAGGCAAGGCTGTAACCCCACCCCGCCAATATTTTTAAAAACTCATTGAGATATCAAGAGATTTAAAGATTATCCCAGCGTCAGGAGCTACTTAATCACCTCATACCTAAAGTCGCAGACATCATCCCCCCGTGCGAGGGTTCCCTTCCTTACAAAGCGAAGACCCATCTCTCCCATAACCTTTGGGAAAAATACATCATCTGCATAGCAGCTTGACAGCGCCGCCTCCATTACACCCAAAGACTTTGGGATTTCACAAAATGCGCAATAAGTAACATTAACCTGAAAGGCATCGTCTGTGTCTTCCACCAGCTCACTTTCGTGAATACCGACTTTTTTATTGGCAGCCATCATTGCAAGGATATATTCCTTTGCTACAGAGAGAGGATTATCAAAGGTTGAAAATTCCGCCGCTGCAGGCATCATCTCAGTCATTATATCTATTGCTGTCTGTTCAGTTATTTCGTACATCAACTCCACGGCTCTCTCTTTCCCGACAACCTCGGTTAGCGCATAAAAAAACGAGGCCTGTCTGATGATGTTTTTGATAAAATCCTCATCTGAAAGACCATTCTCCCTTGCAGAATCAATGTTATGAGTCGAGAACTTTTTTTCTGTTTTCTTAAATATTAGGAGCATCCGAAAAAGTTTTAAAATCCCAATCTGTTTTCTTAATATTCCAAGGGCTGTCCTTTCGACTTTCTTGAACACCGCGGGCGGAATCTCCGCCATAGATTCATTCATCGGCACTTTGTAGTTTTTGAGATCTTTTATATCCATTCAACAACCTCCTTACTATTCTGATCGATTTTCATATCTACATATCGATTGAAAGATTAACTCACTT
>JAUWME010000176.1 GCA_030613285.1 Candidatus Zymogenus sp.
TTTGACCTTATCTGTCAATGCCCCGGTAGGACATACTTCCACACAGGCCCCACAGAATTTGCAAGCGGCATCCTGCAGAGTCGAATTAAAGCTGGTACCAATGAAAGTGTTTATCCCACGATTTACCAATCCTATTGCGCCAACACCTCTGACCTCTTGGCACACCCTGACACATCGATCACACAAGATACACCTATCAAGGTCTTTTTCGAACAGGGCCTCATCGATTGTAGGTGGAAATTCTTTGGGAGTAGGTGTGAATCCCGGCAGGAATTCTTTGATACCTACCCACTCGATAACCTTCATCAGTTGAGATGATTTATCTACCGCCTTTGGATGTTCGCTTAGTATAAACCAAACGAGGCTTTTTCTCAGCTCTTGAATTTTCTCAGTATTTGTATGGACAACCATTCCTTCGGAGACATTGGTTGTGCACGAGGCGGGATAGCCCCTCATGTTTTCTATTTCCACGATACACAATCGGCAAGCGCCGATATTGTCTAAATCCGGGTGGTAGCACAAACTTGGGATATAGATACCAGATTGGAGGGCTGCCTCCAGCACTGTTTTGTTTTCTTCAACTTCGATTTGGATATTGTCGATACTTAATTTAATCATTTTATTGCCTTAAAATCACATGCATCAATACATGCCTTACATTTTATGCACTTATCATTATTGATTTTTGCATACTCTTTTTTCTTCCAATCGATGGCGCCACTGGGACAAACTTTGAAACACCTGCCGCATTTTGTACAGTTTTCTTCGATAACCACAAATTCAATAAGATCGACGCAGGCATTGGCGACACATTTTTTGTCTTCAATGTGGCTCTTGTACTCATCCATAAAATATTTTAGTGTAGTCAGTGTTGGATTGGGCGCTGTGTTTCCCAGGGCGCAAAGGGCTGTGTCTTTAATCGAACTGCTTATTGTTTGCAAAAAATCGATATGTTCGGCTTTACCATTGCCTTCTGTTATTTTTTCGAGGACTTCTAACATCCTCTTTAGGCCCACCCTGCACGGAATGCATTTGCCACAAGATTCTTCTACGGTGAAGGACTGAAAGAAGCGCGCCATATCCACCATGCAGGTTTTTTCATCCATGACGACAAAGCCACCCGACCCCATAATTGCGCCGGTCTTGTTGAGAGATTCATATTCAATGGGTGTATCTAACTGGCTTTCTGGGAGACATCCCCCGGAAGGGCCCCCAATCTGCACCGCTTTGAAGGGTATCCTTTTTTTGACCATCCCCCCGCCGGAGCCATAGATAAGTTCACGAATTGTGGTTCCCATGGGGATTTCGACCAATCCCGTGTTTTTGACTTTGCCTGCAAGGGCAAACACCTTTGTACCTTTACTGTCATCTGTGCCTATTGATGAATACCAGTCTGCCCCTTTCACCATGATGTGTCTGATATTTGCCAGAGTTTCCACATTGTTGATTATTGTTGGCTTGCCCCACAAACCCTCCTTTGCGGGAAATGGTGGACGTTGTTTTGGAGACCCCCTTTTCCCCTCGATGGATGCAATGAGAGCGGTTTCCTCACCGCAAACAAAAGCCCCTGCCCCTTTTTTTATTGTAATATTAAATGAAAACTTGCTTTTAAGGATATTGTTTCCCAAGTACCCTCTTTCATTGGCTTGCTCTATTGCAATTTCCAATCTACTTATTGCCAAGGGATATTCCGCCCGGCAATAGACAATTCCATTATTTGCGCCAATGGCATAACCTGCGATTATCATCCCCTCAATTACAGCCTGTGGATCGCCTTCGAGGATGCTTCGATCCATAAATGCGCCGGGGTCGCCTTCGTCTGCATTGCATATTACATATTTTTCATCGGATTTGACATCATAGCAGAACTCCCACTTCTTGCCGGTGGGAAATCCTGCCCCGCCCCTGCCCCGAAGCTGCGATTTTGTAACCTCCTCTACTACTTCTCTGGGGGTCATGGCAATTGCTATTTTGAGCGCTTCGTAGCCACCATTGGCCAGATAATCATCGATATCCTCAGGGTCAATCTCTCCACAATTTGAAAGGACTATTCGCATCTGGCTTTTAAAAAACTGCTTGTAATCATCACCCGCCAGAAATTTCTTTATCGGCTCTCCATTGACAAAATGACTCTCCACAATATTGGCAACATCTTCAGGTTTTACAAATTCGTAAGTAATCCTGCCAAGTTTGGGAGTTTCAATATCTACCAAGACATCTCGAAAAAGCCCCCTGTCGCCGGTTCTAACAATCAGGCAATTGTCGATAATCTTGTGACGTTTTAGCTCGGTCTCAAAGTTTTTCTCGACCTCTTCCGCACCAGCCGAAATTCCGCTTGTACCCATGCATATAAACACTTTGTTTTCCATATATCTCACCAATACCTATCAATACTTTTTAATTAGTTCATCTATCTCTTGAAGTGAGAGGTTTCCATAAAAATCATCGTCAACTACAAGAACAGGCGCCATACCACAACAACCAAGACACGCAACCCTCTCCAGAGAAAACTTGCCGTCCTTTGTGGTTTCCCGCTCACTTATTCCTAATTTATCCTCAGTATAATCAAGGATTTCTTTTCCACCCATGACGTGACAGGCAGTGCCTTGGCAGACTTTGATTGTATGTTCACCTCTTGGAGTGGTATAGAATTGCGCGTAAAAAGTCAGGATACCGTAAATATCAACTGGAAAAATTGACAACTCCTCAGATATTATTTCAATGGATTGTTCAGGAACATATCCATATCTGTCTTGAATATCTTGGAGCAGTGGTATTAGAATGCCCTCTTTCTTTTGATATTTTTCAATTTCCTTCTTTATATCAGCTGGGTTTACTTCCATTTATGCGCCCTCTCAAGTATATTATTGTTCAGTACTGTTTTGTAAACATATCAAGCAAGTTAGAAAACTATATTAGACCACAACCCCTACTGACTATTATCTATTAGCGCTCCCCACCTTTTTCACCATCCCGACAGTTATTAGGTTGCCCTTATCTCAATTTTACACCCCTTTGATTCAATCTCCATATTTACCTTCAACCACCTTCAGCCTTAATCTAATATATTAGGCAGTCCCCCTTATCTCTTCGATCTTGTTCATCAACGCAAGTAGTATCCCCAGTGTAATGAATGCACCGGGTGGGAGGATCATAATTATCAAGGGATAGAAGCCTTCACCAAAGAGAGTGATGCCGAGGATCGTTCCGTTTCCAAATATTTCTCTTATAGCGCCCAACACAAAGAGGCCGAGGGTAAATCCAATCCCCATTCCGAGGCCGTCAAGCAGCGATACGAAAAGCCCTTTTTTTGATGCGAATGCCTCCGCCCTTCCGAGGATTACGCAGTTGACTACTATGAGCGGAATAAATAGACCGAGAGTTTTGTGGAGATCGTGGAAGTAGCCGTTCATCACCAAATCCACGATGGTAACAAATGATGCAATGATAACGATGAATGATGGGATTCTGACCTTTGCAGGGATTACGTTTCTTAGGGCTGATACCACGAGGTTTGATGCAACGAGGACGAAGGTTGTTGCAAGCCCCATGGCGATTCCGTTTATAGCAGCGGTGGTGACGGCAAGGGTGGGACACATTCCCAGCACGAGCTTAAAAATTGGGTGCTCGTCCCAGAGACCCTTGGTAAATTCTGTTAAGTTTGACATATTGATTCCTCTTATTTGCAACCAACCCCAATTTATAATCTACCCCAACTTACAACCAACCATCCTAAAAATTGCCAGCAACCCCGGCCACTCAAGTTGCCAAAAATATTTTGTAACTGCCATCAGAGTTGCCAACTTGCAAAAGATTGCCACGTCATTAGCCCACCCTTCGGATGGTATATTCTTAATAGCGCCTACACCTGCGGTGCCTAATTCCTCGCAATGACAGTTCTTTCAAACATTTGCGACCAACCCCAACTTACAACCAACCATCCTAAAAGTTGCCAGCAACCCCCATTTACAACCATCCCTCCCCAAAATATTGCCAGCAACCCCCATTTGCGACAACCCCCAGATACTCCCACCAATATTGCCAGCAACCCCAATCAACAAATATACAACAGCCCCTCCCCAAGACAATTATTGGGGGGATCCCTTTGTGAGAATCTCTTCTTTTTTTTCAAAAAATCTTTTTAGTTCATCATCGATGGCAAAGACTACAGCTCTTGGGGAGATGGTGGCTCCGGTAATCTGGTCGATGTCTCCCCCGTCTTTTTTTACTCCCCACTTTGTGTTTTCGAGGTTTCTTCCGGGAAATAGTGAAAGGAAGGGCTCTTCGGCAATCTTGGTGCCCAGCCCCGGTGTTTCGGCGTGCCTGATGATTTCGATTCCGTGTATTGTACCATCGGGTGTAACACCAACCATGACTACGATGTCCCCGCCGTATCCTTCGGAGGATATTCCCTCGAAGGCCACACCAACGATTTCACCCTCCATCGTTGCTACATAGTAGTCTTTGGCGATATCATTTCCAGCATCGTCTTTTCCTATGACAATTGATATTTTACCCTCATTTTCAGTATCGGGCTTATTATCATATTTTGGGAGGACGCTCCTGATTGCTTTGAGTTTTTCTTCTTTATATGCCAGCGCGATAGGCTCTTTGGTGAGTTCATTGACTTGGTATAACGCTACTGCTGCAATAAAGCAGATCAATGTCAAAACGAGAATGAGTTTTCCAATCTCCTTCATGAATCGCTACCCCCGTCTATTTTTATATAACCAAACTTCTTTGGTTTAGTGTATCTATCTATAATTGGTGTTGCTGAGTTCATAAGGAGGATTGAGAACGCAACCCCTTCTGGGTATCCGCCAAAGAGTCGTATCACCACGGTGATTAGACCGCACCCTATTCCAAATATAATCATTCCTTTTCTATAAACGGGAGATGTTACCATATCCGTTGCCATAAAAAACGCCCCAAGGATAAGCCCACCGGCAAGGAGATGAAAGAGCGGGTTTGCGTATTTTGTGGGGTCAATGAGCCAGAAAATACCTGTGAGAATAACAACTGTACCGACAAAACTCATGGGAATATGCCAAGTTATGTATTTGCGATAGAGGAGAAAAGCCGCACCCAAAAGGAGTGCAATTACCGACATTTCTCCCATACTGCCTCCCATGAAACCTGTGGTAAAATCGAGGTAGTTGTACCTGCTGATGTCGATAACTCCCTTGAGCATTAGCTCTGTTTTGATCTCACCCAACGGCGTTGCCACGGTAACGAGGTCTGCCCCCATAAAGAGGGGTGCCGGTTTGACCCATGATGTCATCTGGACGGGAAAGGAGATTAAAAGCACAATCCTTGCAACCAATACGGGGTTGAAGGGGTTGTATCCAAGGCCCCCGTAGATTTGTTTTCCCAGTACGACGGCGATCATGGCCCCCAGAACGACCAACCACCAAGGTGATGATGGTGGGAGGTTCATTGCCAGCAGAACAGCTGTTATGAGGACGCTTCCGTCGGTGATTGTGATGGGACGCCCCATGATTTTTTGCGCCACTGCTTCAAAAACAAGGCACGACACGATACTTAAGGTATATATTAAGATTGCCGCTTTGCCGAAGAAGAGTATAGATATAATCATTGCCGGGACAAGGGCTAGCACCACAGAGGACATTACCCTGGGAATTGAAGCCACAGAGTGAATGTGGGGTGATGTGGTTAT
>JAUWME010000036.1 GCA_030613285.1 Candidatus Zymogenus sp.
CCGGTCGCTTGAATGTCAACATATCTGCGACAATCTTCTCACCTTTCTTTATTTCCCTCGTCGCCACAATAGATCGTCTTGCCTGTTTTCTTGCGGCTTTTTCCACTTCAAGGATTCGTATCTCCGAACTCCCCAGGCCCTTCTCCACAAACCTGATGTTATCAACCATCTTCTTTAAGAGCTCAGGATCAACGCTGAAGCTGTGGGTATTTGCCGGCTGGTTGCGGTTATATGTATAATGTTTTTCCACAACCTTTGCCCCCAGAGCCACAGCCGCCGCCGGGACAGCCATGTTTTCATCCGGGAACGTGTGGTCAGATATACCGACGAATAGTTCAGGAAACGATTCCTTTAATGTTGGAATTTGCAAAAGATTTGCATCCTCTATCATAGTGGGATACATCAGCGTGCACTGCAAGACAATCAGCTGGTCGTTTCCCGTCCCCAAGATTGTATCCACCGCCCTCTCAATCTCGTCCATTGTCGATGCGCCGGTTGACAGAATAACAGGTTTTCCAATCTCTGCAATTCTTGTAATAAAAGCGCTGTTGGGCAGATCGCACGACGCAATTTTATATGCGGGAATATCTATCTTTTCAAAATAGTCAATGTAGTCATAATCGAAGGCCGAAGTAAAGGCGATAATCCCCTTCTCTTTGGCATAGTCAAAGAGTTCTTTATGATCCTTCGGCCCAAGCATATCTCGCACTTTATAATACGAAAGCTGTGTGCCGTCTTTGTCGGCTCCACCCCAATATCTATCTGCGTATTTACTGACAAGTTTTTCGGCCTTGTAACTCTGAAACTTTATAGCGTCAGCACCGGCCTCCACCGCCTTATCAATCAGAAGGATCGCCTTTTCAAACTCCCCGTCGTGGTTCGCCCCCGCCTCTGCGATGATAAACACCGGGCCGTCTTCAGTCAGCGTAAAATCACCTATCTTTATCTTCTTACTACCTCTAATAAGCCGTCTTTCTGCCCGCTCCAAATCTTGTTTTGTATGGATATTGGTGCAAAAATCATTTAATGCAACAATCTTTGCGTTGAGGTCTCCATCGCCCATAAGCTCCTTACACCTCATTATCCTGATGGAGCCGTTTCTTACACCACCTCTTTCTAATGTAAACAAATCAGTGGCGGATTCCAAAATTGCCTTTTCAATTGCCTCATCCACATCGAGGTTTCTATCGGGGTGGTCCGGCTGCAGGGCAACTACGTATTCAATATTGTCCGCCCCAGCCTTCCTCACAACGTCCCGGTAGACCTCAACAACCGGCACATCCCCCAGAAGATCATCCCCCCTCTTTATCGCCTCAACACCCATCTCTTTTGCATAATCTATAACCTCATCAGATTCCGACGATACAAATATCCTATCTGCAAGCTTAGATTTTTTTGCCGCCTCTATCGTATAATAGAGCATAGGCTTTCCATTTAAGAGATGCATATTTTTTTTGGGCAGCCTTCGAGACACAAGCTGAGCTGGAATAACAATAATATTCATACCTATTCTCCAGAATAATATCAGTGGGCAATAATGGGGAGAATCTCCCCCGCACTCTTCATAAAGACAGTTTTCCTGCCTCCGGCGATCTCATAGGCCATCTCCAATGCCGATTGCGGGTCTGCCCCGTAAACAAATCCTAACCTTTCCACATCTTCCTTTGAAATCCCCTTGGTCACAAGAATCACCTGGGCTTTCTTCAATACCCGGCCTATGGCCACCAAAGTATATGCCATTAGCTTCCCTGTAATCTCGCCGGACTCAACCTTGGCTTTTACACCTTCCGGGTCTTTAAAGCCAATCTCAAGGTACTCAGGAAACTGGGGGGCAATCCCTTCCGGGCATTCTGCAACAAGGATGATGGCCCCCCCCTTTTTTACTACTACGTCCGCAGAAGCCACTCCCTTAATGGCTTGCCTCAAGTCGATATCTGTGGGAAATGCATCGCAGATTACCACATCCGCCTTTTCAGATACCTCGGCACCATAAACCTCTTTCGAAATATCAACTCCTGCACTGTGGGCTTGTACCAGATGGCCGGCAACAACACCAGCAGGACTTCCATCAACACCAAGGATTGTATTTACGATAAAACCGAGGCCCACTTTCTGAGCTATCTCGTCAATGTCCCGCCTTATGGGGTTATCATTTACTCCTAATATTTCTTCCATTTCGTAATCCAGGGCTGCCCAATGAGTACCCTCCGTTGTCTCCTCTCCAGCAATCCCAGGAACAATAATCTTCCCTCCCCCGGAAAAGCCGGTCGTTGCATGGGGGACGATGTTTCCCACGGCGATGATAAAATCGGCATTCATCACTTCTCGATTAACTAATATCTCTATCCCTGTCGAAGTTGTCCCAAGATCAACAAGGGTATCAACCTTGTCCCATGTGTGGTTAATAACTCTAAATGTTGAGGGGATATCCTCTCCGAACTTCTCCCCAATCTCAACATCAGTCATTGGCCGATGAGTTCCCAAAGATATCAAAAAGGATACATTTTCCTTCTTTATACCCGATTTAAAAATCTCGGAAAGCAATACTTCAATTATCTCTCGCAAAGGGGTTGGTCTGGTGTTATCGTCGGTGATGATAAGGACGTTTTGTTTACCCTTAAGTAGTTCACTCAAAGGCTTTGAACCTATGGGGTTCAATACCGCCTTTTCCGTTAGTGATTTTATAGATCCTTTATTATTGACCCTCTTTGGCTCAAAAATTCCAAGAATATCTTTCTCGTCAATCTCGATACTCCCAAATACTTCTTTTTCAAAATCTATCTTCATGACTGCTTCGGATATTCCTTTATAATATTTTCCAACATCCAGAATTCAAACTCAGAATTTATTTGTAAAGATTCCTCTTCTGCTATAACAATATGTCCCGTGCTTTTACAAATAAACTTCCCATCTTTGATACTTTCCTGTTTATACAGAAAAATAGCGCCATTCTCCCGAAACAAAGCTTCCCTCTCCTTTTTCAAAAGACGCTCTTCAAAAAGTGGCTTCATCCCATATTCATCGTGGTAGTAGAAAAAACTCTTCTCTTCGGTGACACTGACAACACTGTCGGTATCGTGGATTATTAATGTATCAATGGCTTTATCGATATGCTCCGCCCTTCTCATGGGGGCCTTGATGTAAAGAAGCATTATCGCATCTGGATGATAGTTCTCATTTTTTAATTTCTCTAAAACATATTCTACTGTTGTGATAATACTTGTGTGGGGAATGGATATTTTTCCAGACCTTTTAATTGTCGTAATGCCCTCAAATGATGAGGCGTAATCAATAATGTTCTTGTCGTCGGTTGTAACAACAATCCTATCTAACAATTCAGACTTCAACGCCTCCTTAATTGTATAGGAAATAAGGGGTTGACCGGCAAGCTCTTTTAAGGCTATTTCTGGATACACTGCTGATTTCTTTACCGCAGGTATTATCGCAAGAACCTTGGGAATCTTCCCCTTCCTATGTCTCTTGACAAAATCCCTTTTTAGTTGTTGCCGAGTTTGTAGAAGTTTTGTCATATTACACGTCAAGCTGGCACCATGTTTGCGGTAATAGAAAAGGGGAAGATTTACATTTGAGGGTTTGTACTTATCAATAAATCTTAACCAGAAATCGTACCCATCCTGCCGAGTTAGTTTTTCGTTATATCCCCCAATTTCGATTAGTGACGATTTTCTGATCATAGTGCACGCCCCATGGGCGGGTAAATCTAACAGCTTGACTTCTGTGCCAATCTTTTTGCGCCTGAAGATATTTAATATCTCTCCCTCTTCATCCACCTCATAATAGTCGGGATAGACCAAGCTGAGATCATCATCATTGTCAAGCACATTTGCCATAACCAGAAGCGCATTTTCGTCGAGGTAGTCATCGGCATCAAGACGAATGATATATTCGCCTTGAGATTTTTTTAGGGCAACGTTGTTGGTGTATGTCAACCCACGATTATCCTGAAAAATAATCTCGATACGGTCGTTTCCATGATATTTTTTTAGAATTTCTTTCGTATTATCCTGAGACCCATCATCGATAATTATCAGCTCCCAGTCGTCATAAGTCTGGTTGAGAACGCTTTGAACAGCCTCTTCAATATACTTGCCATAGTTGTAGGCCGTTATGTAAACTGTGACTTTAGGTGCTGTCATCTTTTATAATCATTTTATTGTGATATTTTTGAAATCATTAAGCAAATTCAAACTTGATAATGACTCTATACAATTTGGTGTTCAATTTATAAACATACCAGAGTCTTTTTTTCATGTCAAGTGTTTTCTAATATTGATTTAAAAAGTTTATTTAAAGCAATAGCCATCCACTGCTGTTGGGGCGTGTCGTTAAATACTTGTAGATGCCTGTCTATTTGATCAGCACTGTGGAAAGAGTCAGTGTTAAATTGATTTCACTGTTTTTGTTGTGTTAAACTTTGAGGAAAAAACGATGGGCTTGGGTGGATTTCCCCTTCACCTGTCATTGCCCTTTTAATGCAATTGCGAGAAAATATTTATTTGTAAAAGGTCCTTCGCAAGAAAGGCGAACAACGTGGCAATCTCAATATGCTTTTTGCTACAGTGGAAAAGGAAATCTCTGCGCTCCCTGCGGAAGCTTTGAATGACAGCACTCTGGATTCCTTTGTCAAACAGGCAATAACAGAATAATTATATGTCATTCCCTTAGGAAACGGGAACTTAGTGAATATTGTTCTGGATCCCTTTGTCTCGCTGAGGATGACAGAATTTGTTATTCCCTTGGAAAGCGGGAATCTAAGTCAATTGGAACACCTTCTATGTTTCAGTTTAAAACCTCCCTGATTTTTATAAGAAGTTTATCCATCACAAATGGCTTTCCGACAAAACCCGCAGCCCCCATTTTAATCAAGCCATGATGCTGGTCTTCTTCGCTAAAACCACTGGAGAGAATTACTTTTGCTTTGGAATCAATCTCAAGCAACTTTTCAAGGACCTCTCTCCCATCCATTTCCGGCATCTTAATATCGAGAACAACAATGTCTATATACTTGGTCTTAAATGTTTTTAGCCCGGTTTTCCCAGAACTTGCAGTATGCACAACGTATCCCGATTCTTTAAGAAGATCCTTTGCCATCTCAAGAATTGATTTTTCGTCGTCGATTATCAATATAGTCTCTGTGCCACCTAATGTTCCTTCAATCTCTTTCTCCAAAATCTCTTCCTTATTTTTTGAGGCAGGAAGATAAACGATTATCGCGGTTCCTTCGCCTAAATCGCTTTCAACATCTATATAGCCATCGTGCCCCTTTACGATTCCAAAGACAACGCTCATCCCCAGTCCTGTCCCCCCTTTGTCTCCTCTTGTGGTATAGTAAGGTTCGAATATCCGTTTTATTGTTTCTTTGTCCATGCCAATTCCTGCATCGGTAAACTTTATGCACACGTAGTTCCCCGGTTCAAAGCAGAATAATCCCTTTTCTATTCTCTCTTCAACCTTTTCCATGTACGTTTCTATTTCAAAAGTCCCTCCCCTTGGCATGGCATTCTGGGCATTGACGGCAATGTTCATCACCACTTGGTTGAGTTGAGACGCATCACCCTCAACGGTTTTCAGTTTTATGTCGGTTACAAGATCTATCTTGATAGACTTATCAAAAGTTTTTGTAATAAGATCGTAGACTTCCTTCACAATTCGATTCATATTAACCGGCTTTACTTCGTGTTTGCCCCTTAGAGTATAAGCAAGAAGTTGCGCAGTAAGGTCGGATGCCCGAAGTGAGGATTTCTCAATGGCGTCCAGCCCTTTATAAAAGGGATCTCCTTTTTGAGATTTTTTTTTGAGAAATGAGGCATACCCTAATACCGTGGAAAGTATATTGTTAAAGTCATGGACGATGCCACCCGTCAATGTCCCAAGAGCCTCCATCTTCTGGGCGCGGATAAGCTGTTCCTCCAACTTTTTCCTCTCAGTAACATCTCTTCCAATACCGTGAAGTCCCACAACCCTGTTTCCATCCCACACAAGCTGAATCTTTGTCTCGGTAATCCTAACATTTCCTTCCTTGTCATAAAATTCTACATCAAATTCGCCAACGTCTTCCCCATCCAGCATCCTCTTGAATATCTTTTCAGCATACTCGTATGATTTGGGAGTAATAAAATTCCTTAAATTCTTGTGTAACATGTCATCCAATTTATAGCCAAAAAAACTTTCAAGTGATTTATTTACAAATACGAATTTACCCTCTCCATCCAGTGTGTAGATAATATCGGCGACATTTTCTACCACCTCCCGATATCTATCCTCCGATTCCCGAAGAGCCTCCTCTGCCTGTTTTCTTATTCTAATGTCCTTCAACGCTGTTATCCTGACTTGGCGATTCTGGAAATAGGCCATTCGCGCCTGTATCTCGGCGGGAAATGTTGTCCCGTCCTTGCGTAATGCCGTTACTTCATATGGTTCTTCATAACCAGATAGAATATTGCTCATTACTCTTTCATGGTCTTCGGGCACAATCCACTCTGACCCTTGCCTACCGACAGCTTCCAAGTTGGTATACCCAAACATCTTCTCCGCCGTTTGGTTTTGATCGATACAGACTCCTTTTTCTGAAATAAAAATGGCCTCAAAGGAGGCATTTGACAATGACTTAAAACGCTCCTCACTATTATAAAGGGCTTCCTCTGCCTGCTTGCGGTCTGTGATGTCAATGATAGAAACAAATACTTTAGAATATGTTTCCTCGCTGCCCGGCGCCACAGTCCATTTTAGCGTTATATATATTTTTTCTCCAGTAAATGTTCTATTAACAGCTTCACTCTCAAAAGATGTTTTGCCCTCAGAAACGACTATAAGCTGCTCTCTAAATGCATCGTAAGACTCTTTGTCAAAGACCACACCTAAGCCTTTAAAGAAATCCTCTTTACTTTCAGCTTTATACAGTTCTAATGTGGTCATATTTACATCAACCACCCTGACTAAAAATGCGCATTTTTCTACATCTTTCCGATTATTCTCAAAATACTCCCTAAAATCTTCTACCCCCGAATTTCGCAAATTATCAATATACTTCTTCACTTCAGATAAATCCTCTATCCACAAAGAAATCGGGGAGTTTTCAAAAAGGCTCTGGTATTCCTGTTGGCTCTCTCGAAGCACCTCCTCCGCACACTTACGATCGTCCCTTTCTTTGAACGCTCGTTTTAGCGCCCTGAGTGTGGATTGGTAAGAAAAATAAGTCAAAGCGCCGGTTAATCCAAAGAGAACAGTATATGTAATCCATTGGGTAATGTTGACAGTATAATCGGGATCAGGCAGCATTCCGGCGTTTTCTGCCAATATCAATCCGAGCACTGCAAGTGAACTTGATATGGTAGCAAGCAAAATCCCCTTCTTGCCAAACAAGAACCCAGAAATAATGATTATTAAAATAAGAATTGCTGTGGTAGAAGTACGAATGGTCCCCAGACTAACAGCGCACGCCGTAACAAGAATAATCCCAAAAACAATAATCGCAATGCCCACCAGTGTGACTTTGCCGTAAAAGAGCAAACGGCGCAGAATAAGGGTTCCGGTAAACACTGACATGTTAATGACAAGTACAGCTGTTGGTATTCTTCCGCCAATGAGGTTGCCAATGAAGACCACTACAATGGATATTATTAGTACGATTATTGTGGCATTAAGCAAACTTGCGCGCCATGTTTTTTCTTCATCGCCCTCAAAAACAGGGGGGGCTAACCAACGATTGATTCGATCTTTCATTATACTGCTTTCCTTCATGGGAATTTTTGTCAATCAATTATACAAGATTTTTTGTCTATTATGCAAGTATTTAATATTTTAGAATTACAGATGAATAGATTGGCACTATCTACTTTGACAATCAAAAGTTTTGAATTTTCAAATGTCAAAGATAGTAATCTGCTTCAATCGCCAGCAAAACGCCTTTCCATATCCCTCTCGGAAATACTCTATGGCGCATTTCAAACAACTAAAATGTGCTATTTGCTATTTTTCATTTACCATTTAATATTGCCGCTAAAACAATAAAATCAAAAAAACCCTATCTTTTTAATTCACAATCTATCCAAATTCTGGTATAATTTTAGATTATCAATTTTCTATTTTTGACTTCTAAAGTTGACAATTATTTGAAAATCCGTTTGAGGAGCGCAACACAAAAATATTTGCGTCGAATACTAAAATGTGAGTGGAGGTAAAACTTGTGAGCATCTCAAGATTGAAAGATAGAGCAAAGAAGAGGATTTCTCGATACTCTCCTACCCGTATTGGCATCGCCTTAGTTGCCCTTATCATTGTCCTCTTCTTCAGTGTCAAAATTTACGGCTACATTGTAAAAGAAGAAGTAAAATCTCTGGAGAAGATTCAGGCAGAAAAAGGCATCCCCGTGGATGTGGTAAAAGCAAAGAGAGGCGATTTTAAGGTCTTCAGGTCATTCTCTGGAATGATTAGAGGGATACGCCAATCGGAGCTTACTACGGATTTATCCACACAGGTCATCAAGGTACATCTTAAAGAAGGCGACACTGTAAAAAAAGGGAAGGTTATCGTTTCCCTTGATCCCGACGATCCAAGTATGTCCACGGGGCACTACCGTCAGGATCTGGCCAGATACCGTCAAGCCTTGAGAGACTATAAACGGATCAAAGAGCTTTACAATGCGGGCGCCGTCTCCAAAAGCGAATACGAATATGCCCTGACGACCTATGAAGTTGCCAGAGCCGACCACGACGCATCAAAAGATATGGTCGAGATAGCGTCTCCCATGGATGGCACCGTAACGGAGATAACCGTAAGCGAGGGAGACCCCGTTATGGCAGGAGAGATTATCGCCACAGTGGCGATCATCGACAGGGTAAGGGTGGAGTTGAACATCAGCTCAAAGAGAGCTATTTTTATTAAGAAAGGTCAACCGGCAAGAATTCTTCTTATAACCCCCGAAAAAACCCTGACCGTAAAAGGAGAGGTGGAATCGATCTCGCTTTCTGCAAACAAGAACACCGGGCTTTTTGAAGCCAAGATACTTTTGGATAACGTTGAAGGGCTTTTGAAACTTGGGACAATTACCACCCTTGAGATCCTCATCTATTCCACAGATGACGCCCTTGTAATCCCAAAAAATGCTCTTATTGATATTGATGACGAAACATTTGTCTTTGTGGTGAACCATATTGATGGCAAAGAAACAGCGATCAAGACAAAAATTGTGACTGGGTGGAAAAGCGAAGAGGATGTGGAGGTTATAGGAGGACTAAAAGTTGGGGACAGGGTTGTGGTTCGGGGACAAAACAAGCTTTCTGATGAAACTTTTGTGTTTTTGCACAACGAGGAGAAATAGATGAAGTGGGTCGCATTTGCAGTACAAAGATCAGTTACCTCCGTTATGCTTATTCTTGTCTTCGTCGTGTTTGGCCTCTTTTCCTATTCCAACCTTACGGTGGATCTCTTCCCCAAGGTTGATTTCCCCTTTCTGACCATCACTACAATATATCCCGGCGCCGGCCCTGTGGAGATAAAAAGCCAAGTTACCGAAAAAATTGAAGACGAAATCAGCAGTGTCAGCAATGTGAAAAATCTCAATTCCACGTCACGCGAGAACGTCTCCCTAATCTTTATCGAGTTCGAGTTGGGTGTGGATATAGACCTTGCATCCATTGAGGTAAAAGACAAGGTTGACGCCATCCTCTCTGACCTCCCCAAAGACGTGGAAAAACCGGAGATTGTAAAGTTCGACATCAACGCACTGCCAATTATGAACCTTTCCATCTCCGCCGACAGCCCCCTAAACGAAGTCTACGAATACGCAGACACAACAGTCAGGAATCGACTTAATAAGATTGATGGCCTTGCTTCTGTGGAAATTATCGGTGGACTCGTTCGAGAGATACAGGTAAATGTCTCCAGAGAAGCCCTCATTCGTCACGATCTTACAATCAATGAACTTGCCGGACTCATCTCTGCCGAAAACCAGGATGTCCCTCTCGGAAGATTACCAGCAATTGACGAGGAATATATCCTCAAGGTCTCTGGCAAGTTTACGTCGGTGGAGGAACTCAAAAATACTACCATCGCCGTTCCCACAGGCGCCATCATTCGGATTTCAGATATCGCTGATGTTGTGGACGGTTTTGCAGAAAGGCGTGAATCGGCAAAATTTCAAGGAAAACCATCTGTGGGGATTGCCATCTCCAAGCGTTCCGACGCCAACACCGTAAAGGTTTCGGCAGAGGTCTTCAACGCCATAAATGAACTTAAAAAGACCATCCCAGATGGATATGAAATCGGCGTGGCGAGAGACCTCTCTGAATTCATTGTAGATTCCGTGGACGATGTCCTAAAAAACCTCATCCTTGGAATACTTATAACTGCTATTTTCCTCTATATTTTTCTCCATGACATCTGGAGTACTTTAATTGCCACGTTAGACCTCCCCACCAGCATCATCTCAACTTTTATTCTCATCTACTTTGCGGGCTTTACAATAAACGTCATCACACTTATGGCCCTGGGGATATCAATCGGGATTCTTGCCACAAACGACATTATCATCCTCGAAAGTATAAACCGGCATATTGCCGCTGGTGAGTCTCCAAAGGAGGCTGCTATTAATGGGACAACGGAAGTCGCCGTGGCTGTGGGGGCATCCACATTGACAAACATCATGGTCTTTACACCCATTGCCTTTATGAGCGGGATTGTAGGGCAATTCTTTAAGCAGTTCGGTTTGACCGTGGTGTTTGCTACGATCTTCTCTCTTCTCGTATCCTTTACCATGACGCCGATGCTGGCCTCAAAGCTGTTGGGGCAGAAG
>JAUWME010000078.1 GCA_030613285.1 Candidatus Zymogenus sp.
AAATCTCCAAGGTTAAAATCGGTGACGTCCCAGCCGAGCCCCCCCTCGATTATTGCAGCCCCCCTTTTGGCTACTGCCTCCCACTCTTCTGGTTTTATCCACGCAAAGGGTGGGAGGTGGAAGTTTTCTTTTTTGAAGAAATCGATACTCTCTTTGATCAGTAGATTAATTTCCGAGCGTTTCATGGTGGCCACCTTTTTCGATTTATTTAGTTCTTTCAATAATATCAGAATAATATCAAAATAGGAGCAGAATCATATTAAAAAAACACAAATTGTTGACTCAAAAAACTTTTTTTAATAAAAGATAGATTACCCCAAATTTCAGCACAAAAAGGGTGTTTAATTGTCTTCTCACTATAACCTTCAGTTTTTCCTTGACTGTAGTGCCATTTAGAGACTAAAATATTTGTGGGGAAGTTGGAAAAGTGTACAAACAAATTCGTAGTGGAGTCCATCAAGTTGTCCCCGGAGGGAAATATTTATGTCTATGTTCAAATCGATTGAAGAGATCACCGAAAAGTTTAAAGAGAAATCCTACCTCATTGATCGGGATGTGGCAACGGTTGCCTACATTTCGGTGATGATGAATAAACCGATCCTTGTGGAGGGCCCTGCAGGTGTTGGGAAGACGGAGCTTGGAAAGGTGCTGGCCTCATCCCAGGGGTTGGAGTTGATAAGACTTCAGTGTTACGAGGGGCTTGACGAGGCGAAGGCCCTTTACGAGTGGGAATACGCAAAGCAGCTGCTTTACACCCAGATATTAAAAGAGAAGATTGGAGAAGTCCTTGCCGATGCAAGGACCTTGTCGGAGGCCGTAGATAGAATCGGGACAGAAGAGGACGCCTTTTTTTCCACAAAGTTCATCCTTCCAAGACCCCTTCTAAAATCGATAATGAGCGAAAAACAGGTGGTGCTTCTCATCGACGAGATTGACAAGGCAGACCCAGAGTTTGAGGCATTTCTTCTGGAAATCCTCTCCGACTTTCAGGTGAGCATCCCGGAGATTGGGACAATTAAAGCAAATCACATCCCTCAGGTGATCCTGACAAGCAACAACACAAGGGATATGTCAGATGCTTTAAAGAGACGCTGTCTCCACCTCTACATGGATTTTCCGCCAAAGGAGCGGGAGGAGGAGATAATTTTGCTCAAGGTGCCGGGGATACCCGAAAAGCTTGCCGATCAGGTTGTGAGGACGGTGAGAGCCGTGAGGGAGATTGATATCAAGAAACTCCCCTCGATATCGGAAACCCTCGACTGGGCAAAGGCGCTGCTCCTTTTGAACATCAAGTCGCTGGATGGCGAAACCATCGAATCGACACTGAACTTCATCTTGAAGTACCAGTCAGACATCGAGATGGTGAAAAAGAATATGAAGACAATTTTGGAGTCGCCGGGAATACTGAATTGATTACTTAAATGAAAAATTAAATGAAAACTGCAATCCTTGACTTTATTGAAGGGCTGAAATTTCGCGGGGCGAGGATATCCATATCGGAATCGATGGACGCACTCACCGGAATAACAGAAGTTGGAACTGACGACAAAAATGTCTTTAAGGCAACGCTCCGCTCCACCCTGATTAAAGATAGCAAGGATATTCCAACCTTCGACGAACTCTTTGACACCTACTTCTCACCCCTTTCCATAATCGATGCGGTCAAATCTGAACAGGGACCCGCAGATGAAAAACTCCAAGAAATGATGGCTAATCTTGATGATGGTGAATTCTCAGAACAGTTCATCGGGATGATGAATGGGGAAATCGGCGCTATGGTTGAGATGGTGATGGCGGCGGCCGAAGCGGCGGGTCTCTCCGACATCCGTTATCAGATGCAGTCCGGCTTTTTTTTCTCGAAGATATTGGGCCAGATGAAAGGGCTGGGGCTGGAGAAACAACTCGACCAGTTCATCGCCCTTTTGGGGCATAAGGGTGAGGATGGAAACGGACTGAGCGGAGATGATATTCGCTCGATCTTTGACGAGCGGATGGAGGCGATGAAGGGGTTGGTTCGTGACCTCATAAAGCGAGAAGAGCGAAAGCATCGGGGCGAAAAGAAAGAGCTGGATATCCCAGACAGCCTTGGGGAGAGGAGCTTCTCTGAACTTTCACCAAGTGAGATAGAAGAGATGCGAGAGATCATAAAAGAGATGGTAAAAAAAATAAAGGACGCCCTTTCCTTGAGAGAGCGTCATATCCGCCGAGGAAGGTTCGATATTAAAAAAACCTTGAGAATCGCCCAACAGTACGGGGGAGTTCCCATCAAGGTCTTTTTTAAAAAAAGGAAAAAAAATAAGGTACAGATTGTAACTCTCTGCGATGTCTCCCGCTCGGTCTGGACAGCATCAAGGTTTATGCTGAACGTACTTTATTCCCTCCAAGACCAGTTTGATCGCGTCCGCTCTTTCGTCTTTGTATCAGACCTGGGAGAGGTAACCGATGTCTTTAATCGTTACGAGATAAACGAGGCGATTGGAAAGCTGGTCTATGAGGCGGGGATTAATTTTTACAGCTACACCGATTATGGCGATGTCCTCTTGAGGTTCTACAAAGACTATCTCGACATCATAAACAGAAGGACTACGGTCATCATCATCGGTGATGCCAGAAACAACTACATGGCCCACAACTCCTGGGTTCTGGAAAAGATTCGGGGAAAGGCGAGAAAAGTTTTGTGGTTAAACAACGAGCCGGAGTCGTGGTGGGGGAGCGGTGATTCTGAAATGCTGGAATTTCTCCCCTATGTTACAGAAGCGAGGGAGTGCAGAAACTTAAAACAGCTGTCGAAATTCATCAGGGATCTGGTGGAATAAACCTTTTATCAAGAGCTTGACAAATCAGGAGTTTTGAAAATATTTTTTATTACTTAAGAGGACAAAAATGGCGAAGAAAATCAAACTTGCAAAGGATGCTGTCAAATCAAATTTTTCCAACAGTGAAAAATATGATATGATAATCATAGGGAGCGGGATTAGCGGCTTGAGTTCCGGGCTGATATGGCTAAAAAACACCAAGGGGAAAAGGACTCTGATTATCGAAAAGAATAGCTATCCCGGCGGATTTGTGACTGCCTACGAGCGCGGCGGTTACGTTTTTGAGACCACCCAGCTTTTGCCGGATGTGGTCAATGTTATGGACTACCTGGGATTGAATATGAAGTTGAAAGAGTTCAAGGGGACCTTCATGCGGCGTATTGTGGTGGATGGCGATGATGTCAGTGAATATAAAATCCCCGCAGGGGCAGACAATTTCATAAAGTACCTATCAAGCATTTTCCCCGAAGACAAAAAGAACATTGAAAATTTCATGAACTATGGCGTTGAGCTTTTTGCTCAGGTCAGAAAACTCAAGACCATCCCCACATTCAAAGATAAGATAACAACACCGTTTGTGGCACCCAAGGTGATTGCAAACCTCAACAAAACGTATTCTGAACTCCTTGACAAGTTCAATATAACCAACACGAAGTTGAGGGAGGTCATGGAGACCTTTTCCGCCTTTTCCGGTGTTCCGTCAGACAGGGCCTCGGCGGTAATGTCCTACGGTGCGATGCTTTCTTCCATGAACCGGTGTTTTCGCCCGTATGGTTACTTTGATGAACTTCCGGCAAAGATGGCGGGGCTTTTTAAAAATCTCGGCGGAGAGATACGCTTTTCTTCCGCTGTTGAGAAAATCATAGTCAAAGATGGCAGGGTCAAGGGAGTAATGGTCAAAGGTGACAGCTCCATGATTTCTGCAGATATGGTGATAACTACATTAGACCCGATGTTGGGTATGCGAAAACTTGTGGGTGACGAAAACCTCCCCGAAAAATACGTAAAGCGGTTGGAAAATACCTTAATGTCCCCCTCATCAATTAATATCGCTCTTGGCCTCGACGACAAGATTGATCTTGCAAAGATGGACCTCGATTATCCCTACAACGTACTTTCCACGGGGTTGGGAACTACAGAAGCCCTATTTGAAGGCTTCCTTGCTGGAGACAATGGTTTTGCCGAAGACAGGTTCCACGCAGGGGTGCTGTGTCCATCTCTCACCACCGGGGCAAAGAACACAATCACCATAAGGGGTGTCCCCTTCGCGTTGAACGGCTGGCTCGATTGGAGGAAGAACGACCCAAAGAAATATGCGGCGGAAAAAGAGCGTTGGGGCGACTACTTTATAGATAAAATCGAGAGATATATGATCCCTAATCTAAGCAAGCACATTGTTGTCAAGGATATCGCAACGCCGGCAACGTATTCAAGATATTCAGGCTCTCCCACCGGCAGTATCTACGACATGGCCACTCTTGTAACGCAGTTTGGCCCAAAACGTCTCCCCATGAAGACGCCCATTGAAAACCTCTTCCAGCCAAAATTCGCTCACGGAATCTACGGGGGGATGATGAACGGAGTCCAGGTGGTGGATCTTATCCTTGACAGGGCATTTAATGATGGGAATTCCCTCTTTAATCCAAGGTGATAAAACTTCTGGATTAAAAAGAAAAATAATGTTTGGGTACTTAAAATCAGAATGAAAAAAATGATTAATTTGAAAAAGGATGAAATCAAGTCGAATTATTCAGATGGCCAAAGCCGCGATCTTGTTATAATCGGTGCAGGGATAACTGGGCTGACCACGGGGCTGATGTGGCTCAAAAATACCCATGACAAAAAGACCCTGATTATTGATAAAAACAGCTATCCCGGCGGATACATAACGGCCTACCAGCGCGGGGACTATGTTTTTGAGACAACCCAGCTTTTTCCGGATGTGATTGACATTCTTGACTATCTTGACATTGATCTTAACTTGAGGGAGTTTGAGGGGACATACATGAGAAGCCTCGTTGTTCGTGGTGATGAGGTGGATGAGTACCGAATCCCCGTGGGGCCTCATAACTTTGCTGAATATCTGATGGAGCTTTTTCCTGAAGATGCGAAGAAGGTAAAAAAGTTCATCGACTATTGCATCGACCTCTTCAGTCAGGTGAGAAAGCTCAAGGCCTTTCCGAATCTCAAAGACATGATTGTAACGCCGTTTGTGGCTCCAAAGGTTCTGGTCAATCTCAACCGATCATACTCCGACCTCCTTGATAAATTTGGTTTTACAAACCTGAAGTTGAGGGAAGTCCTGGAAACTTTCAATGCCTTTTCAGGTCTCCCCCCAGACCAAACATCGTCCATCATTGCCACGGGGGCGATGATGGCTTCGATGACAAAATCGTTCAGAACATGGGGCTATTTCGATGAATTCCCGGCAACGATGAGCAAACTATTTCAGGAGCGGGGCGGAGAGATGAGGCTCTCTGCCCCCGTTGAAGAGATCGTGGTAAAAGATGGCAAGGCAATTGGTGTAAAGATTGCTGGAGATGATTCTGTCATCAGGGCTGACAAAGTTGTTACAACGATTGATCCCATGGTGGCAATGCGGGGCCTTGTGGGGGACGAGCATTTACCCAAAAAATACGTGAAGCGTCTGGATAACACGCTTATGTCCCCATCCTCCTTTAACGTGGCGCTGGGTCTGGACGATGGCGTTGATCTAAAAGAACTAGATCTCGATTATCCCTTTAATGTTATTTCCACAGGGCTTGGATCGATGGAAAAACTGTACGATGGATTTCTCAATGGAGTGAATAATATCTCAAAGGATTGTTTTCACGCAGCCGTTGTCTGTCCATCCCTTACTACGGGGGCAAAAAACACCATTACAATAAACGTCGTTCCCGTGGCTATGGAAAACTGGAACGAGTGGCGAAAAAACGACAAAAAGAGATACAGAGAAGAAAAAGAGAAATTGGGGGATTTTTTCATCGACATTGTTGAGAAGCACTTTATCCCGGAGCTTTCCCGATGTGTTGTTCAAAAGGATATCTCCACCCCGGCAACCTACGCCCGCTACAGCGGCTCTCCCACCGGGAGCATCTTCGACATGGCAACGACAGTGGATCAGTTCGGGCCAAGGCGACTGCCCATGAAGACCCCCATCGAAAACCTCTTCCAGCCTAAATTTGCCTACGGAATTTACGGTGCAATGGTCAATGGTCTTCAGGTAACCGACCTTATGTTGAATTGCACGGTGAACGATGGGAATTCCCTCTTGAACCCGAGATAAATTGAGACTTGCAATTTCATTGAAATTGGTAGATAATTGAGTTATTGGTTCAACGGAACAATTGAGGTTTCGATATGAAAAAAATCCTTCATGTTCTCTATAAACCTTACAGGTGGTTTGTTTTTCTTCCCTTCCTCCTTAGCTCTACCGTCATATTCGGATCCATCGCGGTGATACTCCTTACGTTTTCTGTAAACACAAAGTTCGTAAGTCTGGTCTGCGGGGTTTTGTGGTCTCGCCTGAACAGCTATATAACGCCGATGTTTGTAAAAGTAGCAGGGCGTGAGAATATCAAAAAAAAGCAATCTTACGTGATTGTGTCAAATCACCAGAGCCATTTTGACATTTTTGTACTTTACGGCTGGATCGGTATTGATTTTAAATGGGTGATGAAGCAGGAGTTGAGAATTATTCCTTTTTTTGGTCTTGCCTGCGAAAAGCTGGGGTTCATCTTCATCGACAGATCAAATAAGGGCGCTGCACTGGCCTCTCTCAATGAGGCGAAGGAGAAGATAGTTGGCGGCACATCGGTTTTATTTTTTCCGGAGGGGACAAGGAGCACCACAGGCGAATTGATAGATTTTAAGAAGGGGGCATTCAAGATGGCCCTTGACCTCGATTTGCCGGTGCTGCCGCTTACAATCGTTGGTACAAAGTACATCCTTCCCAACAAGACCCTGGATCTCTTGCCCGGCCGGGCAAAGCTTAAAATCCACAAACCCATAGACACATCAAATTACAGCCATGACAACATTGAGGTGTTTATGAGCGATGTCAAGGAGGTTATTCGGGGTGGGCTGGAAGACGAGGTTGGGAGTGTGGGCAAATGAGATGAGGGGGGGGAGGTAATGAGTATTAACTGAACATTCTAAAATTAGTTATATTGCTTTTGACACCAATTTCTTAGCTTCCTTCCTAATCTCGTCGATTTTTAATAGTGCTTCTTCAGCTTTCTCATAAGATACATGTGGTTTTATTTCATGTATAAACTTCGCCCTTTCTTCGGTAGAATCAAATTCCTCATATTCCAGTGTTATAAAGAGGGCGGTACCGAGCCTTTCCAATTCCTCAACCTTTTTGCCTTCAAAAAGGCCAGCAACGAAATCAATTTTATCACTAAATTTAGCAGTATTTTCTTCAAATCGTTTATGTGTTTTTTTTGCAAAGGCTGTGGTGTTGAAACGCGGTCCATACGGTGGCGTCTGAACTTCAAGCTCTAAAAAATTATCCGCCCTTAGACCGGTGAGTTTGTCACGAAAATCAAAGGAAAATGGCCCATGCTTATATATGATAAAATCATAACCCAAATCAACCTTGAGTAAATCTTGAAGAAAGTAGACAGCTTTTTGGAGGTGCGTCTCTCCACACCAACTACCTTTGTCACGTAATTTATCAATTAGACTAAAAAGTACTGCATTATGCTCTAATCTTTTCATGGTGATTACTCCTTCTAATAATTTAAAACTTCCTTTTGGAAATCCACTTTACCGCCTTTTCTCTTAAATCCGATCTAATAAAGATGTATTCAAAAGATATGAGCGGTACTTTCTCTATTACTTTTGAGATAGAACTTGAAGGATAAATGGATTCATCCTTCATTAATACCGGAAAATCAGTATTCGGTTGAGAACCATCATCTGGTTTCTTTTTCTCTTCAGGGTATTTATCATATCTTACATTTTCTGTACCAAATTCCTTTTTTGCCTCATTATAAATGCTTTTTACAGATTTAGTTTTTTCTTCTTTTTCTTTAGGATTTCTTTGGTATAAGAGTCTAAAATGGTTTCTTGTCAAAATGCGTTGGGCATCTTTAAACCCCTTAGCTTTTTCGTCTTTAGCTGCCTCTTGCATGGCTGACAATACTTCGATATCTGTCATTGATAGATGGTCTTCAATTTTTGTTGAGAATGTCCCGTTGCTTAACCACTCGCTCAGAAAATCCTTGAGATGAATGTCGTAAATTCTCCTAACATGATGAAGATAGACCTGGGTAAAAATAAAATAACGGGC
>JAUWME010000376.1 GCA_030613285.1 Candidatus Zymogenus sp.
AAGGAATTTGCCAAGACACCCTCGGTACTCTTCACATACCTCGGTTATGTCGGAAGTACATTTACAACTACGGCCCTCATCACCTTTCTTCCCCTCTATTTTCACAGAATCAATGACCTCACCATGGATAAGGCATCAATGAAAACCTCCGTTATCTTTCTCCTCGCAATTATCGGAGCACCAATCGGGGGCTACATCGCCGACAAATGGAGGAAGAAAAGACTCAACGCCAGGATGGTGTTTCCTGTCATTAGCTCTCTCTTTACTGCATTCTTTGTCATGATCGCCTTCCTCTACACAGAGGGTCAAACTCAATACATCTTTCTGATACTCTTCGGATTTACCGCCCCAATGTTCGCATCGGCCGGCTCCGCAGTCACCCAAGATGTTGTTCAACCGGGACTCCGGGCAATATCCTACAGCCTCGCCCAATTCTTCATGATGTTGTTGGGCTATACATTAGGACCATACTTCGTAGGTAAAATGTGTTTTATATACGGTAATGACTTTGATCTCCTTCCCGGCTTTGGTTTCCTCCCATTTTTCACCCTTTTCGCCGCTGTCATGTTCTTTTTAGGCTCATACTACTACGTCAAGGATTTGGACAAGGTAACCAAGGTAAGGCTTACGGAGGAAAAAAAGTAGGGTTTTTCAGGAATTTACTGATACTAAACAAATCCGGGGATGGGGGGCAACCCCCATCCCCTTTTTAAATCAGTCAAGGTTATAGATATTACAATCTGCTCGACCACCCCAGCAAATAGCCAAAGAAAATCACATTTACAACAACCCCTTACTCACTCTCAACCTTGTCAAGAATTTTTTTGAAGTATCTGTTGGCTTGCTCAACAACTTGCTCCAAGGGAAAAAACTCCCGGCCCACCGTGGCAAGTGTCTCCTTTGCCATTTTGCCATCCTCCATAAGCTCCCTCCCCGCACTTTCTGCCGCCTCAAAGATGTCATCAAGGGGAACCTTAAAATGGATGGCAGGCTCGATTGACATGGCGTTGGGGCGGAGGAGCGCCCCGGCAAATTCCCTCCTCATGTTTGTTGCCACAGCCTTCATATGATCCAACATCGGCTCGAAGTTAATCTCCTCAAAAAAGCCGCAGGTGGAAACGAGAACAAGCTTCCCGTGGGCGTAACCCTCCCTGACGGGGTGTCTGGAACGGCCGTCGATTATCTCTAAGTAAGGCTTGCCCAGAGGCGTCATCCTGTCCATAAACATCTTCATAAGACCCGTAACACCGTCCCAGTAAAGTGGTGTTGCAAAGACTATAATGTCGGCATCCTTAATCTTCGGAAGCAACTCATCCATGTCATCTCTGATGATGCATTTTCCGGGGGTCTTTGTCCAACATTTCAGACAGGCGATGCACGGTTTGATAGTAAGCTTTCTCAAATAATACAAATCCACCTCTGCCCCGGCACCCTTCATCCCCTCAAGAAACGGGTTCAATATTCTGGCGGTGTTGCCTTTGCCCATGTTCGGGCTCGAATTTATCGCAAGTACTTTCTCTTTACCCATTGTTCAATCCTTTCTAATCATTTTTAATTATCAACTTCAAAACAATATTCCAATTCAATACTCAAAGCTTTTTTCCTTTTATCATCATACGGCTCTCCATAAAACCAAAATCGCCGGGCCTATTATAAAATGCCCTTCCCATCTCAATGGTTACCCCACCAAAACCCACGGAATTTAGGAGCGCTGCTATCTCCTCTTTACCGTAAAGCCTTTCACAATATCGGTTATCTTTCATCACCCCACCATCTTCCCCTTTGACCACCTCCCGTGAATTCACAATATTCCCCTCAATTTTCCTTGTACGTGTTACTGTAATTTCACTGTTTCCGTTGAGAGATTCTGGAAGAGTTGCCCTGTGGACTGAACGGGAACGAAAATTCTTTTTAACAAAATCTCTGTCAATAATATCGAGAAGGACAATACCACCACCCCTCAGAACCCTCATGGCCTCCTCCAAAATCTTCAAATTTTCATTGTCGTCCGGGAAATAGCCAAATGAGTTGCCCATTATAGTCACAAGATCAAATGAACCGTCCTTGACCCCGACATCTCTGGCGTCCCCCCTTATAAAACAAACATTTCCATCACACTTTTTCTTCCCGTAATTTACAAGATAATCTGAAAAGTCGTACACGGTGGCTTTTTCAAAGCCCCTGCGGAAAAGCTCCTGGGCGTGTCTCCCTTGGCCGCCGCAGAGATCAAGGATGTCCCAATCTTTGGTGGCGCCGGTAAACTCCAGAACAAAGTCCATCTCGCGAGCCGTCAGCTCGTCTGACATCACGCTTCTGGCGTCGGTAACGAGGTAAAGCCCGTCAAAGATCGTCTTCCACCACTCCTTTTTTCCCACGTCCCCCTCCACTCATTTATCCAAACAATTTGTGTATATTTTGTCATTGCCTGCTTCGTCGTCTTGCCCCACCTTGTCATTCAATAAAAAGCATATTGAGATTGCTTCGTCGTTCGTCTGCCCGGAGGGCATCCTCACTTCTCGCAATGACATTAAATGGGGAATGACATATAAGTCTTATCGGTTTACTCGCGTTTCAATTCAATATTTCAACTCATCTATATGCGCCCCGAATGAAAACAATCCATCTGAAGCAATAAGAGCCTGACTCCCCCGCCAAGGTCTTTTTAGGGAAAGCTCCCTCACTCCATCATCAAGGTGAATCAGGTCTTTGAGCACGCCATCCCTCCACTCCTCTTCCATCAAAACCGAATCGTCCCAAATGTTTTTGGCGTAGATAGAAAGCGCCTTAATTTGCGGTTCGCACAAAATCCTTGGCCGAAGCGCCGTCCTGATTGGCCCCAAAAGATACGTAAGCCCCATAGACACCGCCGCCTCACCAATCTCATCTGCAATCTCTCTCATTTTGTCGTAACCGATGGAGATAATCTTTTTGTTCATCTCAAGAGCTGCACCCTTGACATCATTTCCGTTTTTCAAAAGCGCCATTGCCTGCACCCCGCCACCTGAACCAACGTTTGTGGGAATTCCACCGAAGCGAGCGCAAAACCCCGCAAGTCCCCTATCGGTGATATAGCACCTAAAATCAGTCTGATACACCTGAAGGGAAAGCTCCCCAGTCTCATCGTTTAAGTCCGGGTACACCTCCGACCAAAGCTCAATAGGGACAAAATCCTGTACGATGTAACAGCCTTTTTTGAGCGCCGTCTCGGCATTCGCCTCCCATGTGGTGCTGCCGCCATCTTCTTTAATGACGA
>JAUWME010000239.1 GCA_030613285.1 Candidatus Zymogenus sp.
TTTTGGGGTCTGGTATCGATGTTATTTATCCTTCAGAGAACAAATCGCTTTACAGCGACATAATTAAAAATGGGGTTGTGATATCAGAATTTTCCCTCGGTGCGAGGCCTGAACCATCAAACTTTCCCAGGAGAAACAGGATTATTAGCGGGCTTTCATTGGGGGTTGTGGTTGTTGAAGCAACCGAGAAAAGTGGTGCCCTAATTACAGCAAAACTTGCCATTGACCAAAACAGAGAGGTCTTTGCCGTTCCCGGTAATATTGATTCTGCGAGATCGCAGGGGACAAATAAACTCATACAAGATGGGGCAAAGCTGATAGAAAGCGTAGATGATATTATGGAAGAACTAAAATACTATTTTGGGACAGAGTTTAAACTGGAAATGTCCCAGCAAAAAGACCTGTTTATTGATGACGACTCGCTTACAGATGAAGAAAAAAAGACACTGGTATGTTTAAGTAACGAGTCGGTTCATATTGATACTGTGATTGAGGAGTCGGGGTTTAAGAGTGAGGTTGTTTCAAAAATTCTTCTGGATCTGGAGCTGAAAGGATTGGTAAAACAGATTCCGGGTAAGAACTTTGTTTTAAATTAATTATTGGTTAGATTTATGTCGAAAGCTCTGGTTATAGTAGAATCACCTGCAAAGGCGAAAACCATCGAGAAATTTCTGGGCAGTGGATTCAAGGTACTTGCGTCCTATGGACATGTCCGCTCCATCCCAAGTAAAAAGGGATCTGTGGATGTTGAAAAAGATTTTAAGCCGAAGTACGAGGTTATTGAGACAAAACAAAAATATATAGATATAATTGAAAAGGAGATGGCAAAGGGGGTAACAGAGATATATCTTGCAACAGACCTTGACCGTGAAGGAGAGGCCATCGCTTGGCATCTCACCGTCGTTCTGGGGATTGACAACGGCGATAGTAAGATAAAAGTTCACAGAATCAAGTTCTCAGAGATTACCAAGAGCGCCATCAATGAGGCGGTCAAAAATCCACTGAAAATATCAAAAGAGCTTGTAAGTGCCCAGAGGACAAGAGAGATTTTGGATTACCTTGTCGGTTTTAACCTGAGTCCATTCCTGTGGAAAAAGGTGAGGTACGGCCTCTCTGCTGGGAGAGTGCAATCTGTCGCATTGAGGATGATCTGTGAACGCGAAAACAAAATTGAGGCCTTTGACCCAGAAGAGTTCTGGACGATTACGGGGATATTTACTGGAGAGAAAAAATACGATCCCTTTTCGGCAAACCTAATTTCTATCAAAGATTCCAAACTTGACAAGTTTGACATTAAGGACGAAGACCATGCCGGTAAAATAATTGATGATATGATTGGCTCAAAGTTTTCTATAGGGCAAATCAGGCGAAAGGACACAAAAAGGTCACCCTACCCGCCTTACATTACAAGTACACTGCAGCAGGATGCGTCAAACAGGCTTGGGTTTACCGCAAAGCGAACAATGGATGTTGCGCAAAAACTATATACAGGAAAAGATGTGGGTGGAGACACGGTGGGTCTCATCACTTACATGAGGACCGACAGCACCAACATGGCCGCATCTGCGCTGGCAGAAGCAAAAAGCGTCATCGTAAAAGAGTTTGGTGATGCTTATGCCCTAAAATCGCCGAGGAACTTTAAGAAAAAGTCCAAGGGCGCCCAAGAAGCCCACGAGGCGATACGCCCGACATCGTTTAGCAGGGATCCAAAATCGGTTAAAAAATCTCTAACCAGAGATGAATTCAGGCTCTACGATTTAATCTGGAGGCGGGCATTGGCGTCCCAGATGGCGGTGATGGTTCTCGATTCCATATCCGTTGACATTGAATCTAATGACGGACATATCTTGAGGATGACTGGGTACACAGTAAAATTCCCCGGCTATTCCAAGGCGTACCCTGTGGCAAAGGACGATGAAGCCGCAAAGGTGGGCGAGATGCTCAAAGGGTTTAAGGAAGGTACCGAGCTTTCTACCCTCGGTTTTGTTCCGGAACAACACTTTACCTCACCGCCACCAAGATTCAACGAGGCGTCCCTCATTAAGGCCCTGGAAGAGCATGGCATTGGCAGGCCTTCAACTTACGCTGGAATAATCAATACGTTAAAGACCAGAAAATATGTAAGAATTGTTGATCGTCGTTTTTTTCCGGAAGATATCGGAATGATTGTAAGCGATCTTTTGGTGAAACATTTTACTAATTATGTCGATTACGAATTCACTGCCCATCTGGAAGAAGACCTCGATGACATTGCCGAGGGAAAGCTGAAGTGGCTGCCGATGATAAAAGAATTTTGGGGGCCATTTCATAAGTTGCTTGAGGTCAAGGATAAAGAGGTAAGAAAAGAGGATGTTTATAACCAGAGCACGGATAAAATCTGCCCAGATTGCGAAAAGCCAATTTTGATTAAGCTCGGCAAGTTTGGACGGTTTTATGCCTGCGGCGGATATCCCGACTGTCGCTACGTTGCGCCGCTGGAGGGGAGGGAAGAGGAAGTCCCGGAGACGGATGAGATTTGTGAGAAATGTGGAAAGCCAATGCAGGCCAAGAAAAGTAAATACGGTTACTTTCTCGGATGTACCGGCTATCCCGATTGTAAATTTAATAAGCCACTCAAGACACCTATGGATACGGGAGTTACTTGCCCGGATTGCAAAAAAGGAACGTTGTTGGAAAGAGAAGGCAAGACAAAGAGGAGCAAAGGAAAGATATTTTACGGATGCTCAAGATTTCCAAAGTGCAATCACTTGCTCAATGACCGACCGTTTTTGGAGCCCTGTCCTGAGTGTGGCGCTGATTACGTTGTTCTTAAAGTAGAAAAGGATGGTACGAAGACATTGACTTGTCTTGCCGAAGACTGCAATCACGCAGAAGAAATTAGTAAAAAAGACCTTGAAAGGTTAGAAAAGAGGAAAATTGGCTGAAATAATAGTAATCGGAGGCGGCCTTGCGGGGTCAGAAGCCGCATGGCGTGCCTCCAAGATGGGGGTCAAGGTGACTCTCTTTGAGATGAAACCAAAGAAGTTTTCCCCGGCCCACAAAACAGAAGGATTGGCGGAGTTGGTTTGCAGCAATTCACTAAGATCGGATGCGGAAGAAAATGCCTCCGGTCTCTTAAAAAGGGAGATGGCCCTTCTGGATTCTATCGTTATTGCTGCAGCCGAAAAAACGAGAGTGCCAGCTGGCTCGGCCCTGGCCGTTGACAGGGTGAGATTTTCGGAATTTATTACCGAAAAGCTGTCTTCCGATCCCAACATTGAAATCATCAATGAAGAGATCACGAAGCTTGATTTTTCAGTTCCCACTGTTGTGGCCACAGGCCCCCTGACTTCGGAAGGCCTTACAGACGAGATAATGACTCTGACAGGAGACGATGGCCTCTTCTTCTACGATGCCATCTCGCCCATTATCCACACCGAGAGTATCAATATGGACTTGGGCTTTCGCGGGTCTCGCTACGGCAAGGGGGGCGATGACTACATCAATCTCCCCATGGATAAAGATACTTACTACAGTTTTATCAGGGAAATAAAGCGAGCAGATGAGGTTACTCCCCACTCCTTTGAGGACAAAAAAATATTCGAGGGATGTCTTCCCATCGAGGTTATGGTAAGACGGGGCGATGATACTCTATCCTTTGGCCCCATGAAGCCCGTTGGTCTTGAAGACCCGAAGACGGGCAAGCGCGCCTTTGCGGTTGTCCAGCTAAGGCAGGAAAATTTTGAGGGGACACTTTATAACATCGTGGGTTTTCAGACAAGGCTCAAGCAAAAAGAACAAGACAGGGTGTTCAGGATGATCCCCGGTCTTGAAAATGCCGAATTTGCCCGCTACGGAAGTGTTCATAGAAATACGTTTATTCAATCGCCCCGACTGCTTTTTCCAACCCTTGAATTAAAAAGAAGGCCAGGCCTCTTTATTTCCGGTCAGTTGGTTGGCGTGGAGGGCTACGTAGAATCTGCAATGATGGGGATTTTGGCTGGCATCAATGCTTCCCTTGTTGCGCTAAATGAAGGGCCAAAAGTTCCACCAAGAAATACAGCCATGGGCTCCTTGGTGACGTACATCACCGATAAAAAGAGTAAAGAATTTCAGCCGATGAATATCAACTTTGGACTGTTTCCATCGCCACCTCCCGGAGTCAGGAAAAAAGACCGGAGGAGGTTTATGGTAAACAGTGCCATGAAAGAGATGGAAATTTGGGCGAAAAAGACTTCCCTCAATAATTATTTGACTCCCCCCAAATAGTTAGTTGACCCCTCCTCAATAGTTGGCTGGTAAATGTTGCTGCATGAAGATTGACCACCCCCAATGATTGACGGATAATAGTAAATGAGCGCAATAAAGAAGTAAATGTCGTTCTCCCTCTTTAATGTCATTCAAGAGGGTGTGATCTGTACGTTGGGTGGCACTAACAAGCACTACCACCAGAGTTGCAGAAACACCACGGACAAACCCCACAGGGACACGTTATTATGATTATGCAAGTTTGTCCGTGCCACCCGTTGGTTGCTAAAGTGAAAAAAGGCGTCAACATCAACCACAGTGGGTTTGCTACAAAAGACCGCATGAGCTGTCATTCAAGAGGAGCTCTGGCGACAAAGCAATCTCAATATGCTTTTCCCATTTGTGGTAAAAGAAAT